>DAIRFL010000009.1:0-22563 GCA_036795105.1 Flavobacteriaceae bacterium
GTTATAGGGTAAATGCATAACTTTATAGATTGAACACTTTTGTAAATAATTGAAAATATACTATAAGACTCGAAAGTGATTCTATGAAAATTAAAAAATAGAACAAAAAGCTTGTTAAAAGCCAGTCAAATAAATGGGGGGAATGGAATTAAAACTGTAGTTAATTCCAAAGGGTTTATAATGAACTCTAGGGGAGTATTGCCTCGCTTTAAAAAGTCTTTAACGCTTTTAGTACTACTTTTAAGCAGCTCCATAGCACTTTCTCAAACAGCTACCAATCAAACTATTAGTGTAACTGAAGATACTACCTCCTCGAATAATTCTTTAAATCTAGTATTGGGTACACAAGGAGGTGTTAAGCAATTCAATATTGTTACAATCACATCTCCAGTAAATGCAACCATTAATACAGATGGTCAATCTGTGGTAATCGATACACATACCATCACTTTTAACGGTATTGGAACAGCAAATATTTCAATAGATATTGATCCATTTTTAAATTTTAATGGCACCTCATCTTTTGTCTATAATGCAACTGATAACAAAAACAACGTCTCTAACAACGCAACAGTTTCTATTGAAGTGTCTGCTGTTAATGATGCTCCTGTAGTGACCTCTACTACCATGACTGCTACAGAGCAGGTGACCTCTACTTTAGATCTTAGCGGAAATGCAACTGATATAGAGAGTGATGGACTTACCTATAACGTAGTTGATCAGGGGTCTAATGGCTCAGCTTCTTTTTCAGGATCAGTCTTGAGTTATACTTCTAATTCAGATTCAGCCACTTCAGATGTAGTTACCTTTCGTGTAACTGATGATGGGACTCCGAATCTAACTTCAAATATTGGAACTGTTACTGTGACAATCACTGGGGTAAATGATCCACCTGTCGCTGTAAGTTCGTCTACAACAGTTGATGAGCAAATTGCTACAGCAATTGATCTCTCTGCCTATGCTACCGATCCGGACCCAGGAGTTACAAATTATACTTATGCCTTAGTTGGATCGCCATCTAATGGAACAGCATCTGTTTCGGGTGCAACTTTAACATATCAGAGTAATTCAGATTCAGCTTCTTCAGACGCCTTAACCTTTAAGATAAACGATGGAGAATTTGATTCCAATATTGCCACATTAACCATCAATATCAATGGAATCAATGATACTCCTGTAGCAGCAGGTCAGTCTTTTAGTGCTACTGAGGATGTACAAGCTACGATAACTCTCAATGCATCAGACCCTGATGGTGATAGTTTAACAGTTGTGCAAACCGCAAATCCAGACGGACATAGTATTACTTATTCAGGGACAACAGCAACCTTTACCTCTGCATCAAACTTTAATGGTAACTCCAGCTTTTCTTACAAAGTAACCGATGGTACCTTGGAAAGTTCAGAAGCTACGGTGAATTTAAGTATAGCAGCTGTTAATGATGCACCGGTAGCAGCCAATGTTAGTGATGTAGCTAGGGAATTTATACAAGCTACAATTCCATTGAGTGCAACTGATGTAGACTCGGGTTCACTGACCTATTCGATAGTGAGTCCACCCTCTAAGGGATCTGCCTCAATTTCTGGTACCAATGTGATTTATACCAGTACGGTTTCTGCTGAAACTACTGATACATTGAATTATAAAGCTAATGATGGAGCCTTAGATTCCAATACTGCTACTCTTACCATTTCAATTATTCCAGATAATGAATCTCCTGTTGCTACAAATGCAACTGTATCTGCTACAGAACAAGTGGCGGCTACATGGGATATTTCAGCCTATGTAACCGATAATGAAGGCGATAGTTTAACTTATAGTATAATATCTGGTCCTTCTTCTGGATCAGCTTCTTTTAGTGGTTCCAATCTTACCTATACCAGTAATTCTGATACTGCAACCTCTGATGTCATTACCTATAGAGCAGCAGATCAATACTCGAATTCAAATATTGGAACACTTACCATTACTATAAGTCCTGTCAATGATGGACCAACTGCGACTAATCAAACAGAAAATATTACTGAGGATACCACTTCTTCCTTTAGTTTGAGTATTTCTGATCCAGAATCTGATTCTATGAGTATTGTAGTTACTACTAATGCTGATAATCATACCTTAACGCTTTCTGGAACAACAGCAACCATTACACCGGCAGAGAATGTCGATGGAAATTCCACCATTATTTACTATGTTACCGATGGTCAAATTAATAGTGATAATGCTATTTTATCTTTGATTATAGGATCAGTAAACGACGCTCCAGTATCATCTAATGTGACGGGTACAGTGACTGAACAGGTTCAAGGAGTGATCAACCTCTCTGCTACTGATATCGATTCAAATACACTGACCTATTCGATTGTGAGTTCGCCCTCAAATGGTACGGCAACCGTTTCTGGATCGACGATTCTCTATACGAGCAACTCTGATACAGCAACCTCAGATACACTTACTTATAAGGCCAATGATGGTGCCTTAGACTCTAATGTTTCAACAGCAACTATAAGTATCACACCAGTAAACGATGGACCTTCTGCAACTTCTCAGGCGGTGAGTTTTAATGAAGATATCCAAACGAGTTTTGCATTAAACGTATCAGATCCTGAATCCGATACTTTGAGTCTTACTGTAGTAACAAATCCAGATAACCACAGTTTAACACTTTCAGGTACGACAGCTACTATTGTTCCTGCTACTGATTTTAACGGTTCATCAACTATGAGCTATAAAGTTTCTGATGGAGAATTTGAAAGTACAGTGGCCGTGTTGACCTTGACGATAGCAGCTGTTAATGATGCTCCTGTATCTTCGGCTGTTAGCGCTACTGTTGATGAGCAATCTTCGGTGACTTTTGCCCTCAGCGCTACTGATATAGATGTAGGGGATACGGTGAGTTATAGTATCGTTAGTAATCCAACTTATGGATCAGTAGTACTTACAGGAGCCAATGTTACCTATACGAACAGTTCTGACTTTGCATTGACAGATTCTTTTACCTATCAAGCAACTGATGGTGCTCTTAATTCAAATATTGCAACAGCGACATTAAGTATTAATCCAGTAAACGACACTCCTACAGCAGTTAATTCTTCGACTACTGTTTTAGAACAAATTCAAACTGAGGTGGATTTGAGTTCGGTAGTATCAGATCCAGATAATGACCCATTGACATTCCATTTGTTAGATGGTCCTTTTAATGGTACAGCAACATTTTCTGGAACAGTATTGACCTATCAATCTAATTCAGATACAGCTACTTCTGATTTACTGACTTTTTATGTCAGTGATGGAAGTTTAAATTCTTCTACTGTTGTTTTAAGTATTACAATTACCCCAGTAAATGATCCACCAGTTGTCGGTAATTTATCCCTTTCTGCTGTGGAACAACAGCCGGCGACTATTGATCTCAATGGACAGGCTACCGATGTAGAGTCAGATTCTGTGACTTATGCTATTGCATCACAGCCTTCAAATGGTGCTGCGACTATTTCTGGTACAGTGATTACCTATACGAGTAATTCCGATACGGCAACATCGGATTCTTTTACCTATGTTGCAAACGATGGAACTGATAACTCTGATCCAGCCACCATCAGTGTAACGATTAGTCCGGTAAACGATGCTCCATCAACTACAAATGGTTCGGCTACAGTAATTGAACAAATAGTTTCAACATTTGATTTGAGTTCGAATTCAAGTGACCCTGAAGGGGATGACTTAACTGTAGTGATACTCAGTGGTCCATTTGAAGGAACTGCGACTGTTTCTGGAACTACGATTACTTATATCAGTAATTCAGATACAGCAACTTCAGACTTATTTACCTTTAAAGTTAACGATGGTAGTAATGATTCAAATTCATCTGCTTATCAGATAAGTATTGCCGCTGTAAACGATGCGCCTGTAGCTACAGCTCAGAGTGTTAGCTTTGATCAAAATTCAACTAAAGAATTTGTATTGTCTGTTGTTGATCCAGAATCGGATAGTCTTAGTTTGGTAATCGATGAAAATCCTGATTCTCATACGATGACCTTATCGGGAACCACCGCAGTTATTAGTCCTACACATAACTTCTTTGGATCTTCCTACATTAGATATCACGTATACGACGGTAATTTAAACTCCAATACGGTAACCCTGAGTTTACAGATTAACGAAATTAATTTAGCTCCTGAAATTAGCAGTAACTTTTCTACAATTACTATTGATGAGGATAGTACGAAACTAATCGATGTTAGTGTTTCTGATTTCAATGTCAATGATACGCATACCATCGATATTGTGAGTTTTGAAGATGCTGCAACTCTTACGACCTCAGGAACTCAAATAAGCTACACTCCTCGTTCCAATTTTAACGGTTCAACCTCTTTTGTGTTTAGAGTATTTGATGGAGAATTGTATTCAGATTCAGTTCGTGTTGATCTTGTCGTAAACCCAGTAAATGATGCGCCGGTAATCAATGGATCTTACTCTGCTGTTATCGATGAAGATACTTCCACTACTTTTGATATAGCTGTTTCAGATATTGAATTTGATTCAATTAGTTTAGAAACTTACTCAAATGCAGATGCTGCGAGCATTACTTATTCTGGGACTACAGTATTCTATACCCCTAAAATAAATTTGGTTGGTCAATCGAGTTTCCAAATTAGAGCCTTTGATGGAACTAACTACAGTCAACCTAAGACCATTTCTGTATACCTAATAGATACTAATAAGGCACCGACTATTAGTTCAGCACAATCGATCACTTTTGATGAAGATTCTACAGCCTCCATCAATTTGACAGTTTCTGATCCTGATGAAGATCCATTGACTTTATCAGTAGTGAACAATCCGAATAATATGAGTGTTACCTTCTCTGGTACAATCGCACTTATTAGTCCACCCGCAAACTTTAATGGATCATCTTCAATTGGTATTCAGGTTAGTGATGGTCGTTTGAGTAGTTCAACTCATACGATTGCAATCAATGTAACTTCAATAAATGATGCGCCACAAATAAGTGGAACTTATAGTGCTTCAATAGATGAAAACACTTCAACGAATTTTGAAATTGAAATGTCTGATGTCGATAGTACTAATTTAAGTCTTGTGACCTACTCCAATCCTGATGGAGCAACGATTAGCTTCAATGGAAGCACTATTACATACACGCCTGCTTTAAACTTTTTTGGAGATACTTATTTTGAAGTAAGAGCTTTTGACGGATCTGTATACAGTGAGGTTCTAAAAATTAATATATCCGTTTCAAATACGATTAATTCCTCCCCACAAGTAAGTGGAACCTATGCAGCGACTATAGATGAAGATACATCTGCTACTTTTGTGATTCAAGTATTGGATCCCGATGGTGATCAAGTAACCCTAGAAACCTATGCTAATCCAGATAATGCATCCATTAGTTATCAAGGAAAAACAATTAGTTATACCCCAGCTTTAAATTTGAATGGAAGTACTTCTTTTTCTTTTAGAGCCTTTGATGGTTTTTCTTACAGTGAAATTATAACAGTGCCTATTGAGATTAATGCAATTAATGATGCTCCAATTGTATCTGATATGTCATTAAATGTTTTAATAGATAATCCAGTAAATGGAACTTTTGTAGCTACAGATCCCGAAGGAGATAATGTCACTTTTGGAATTTCAAACTGGCCAAGTGTAGGGACTTTAGTATTTACTTCAGCAAACACAGGAATCTATACCCCTCCTACAGGTTTTACAGGAACCGTTAGCTTTACCTATAACGCTTCAGATGGGAAAATAGTATCTGATGATGCTGTGGTAGAATTAAATTTTTATCCTCAGTCCTTCTTCGTTCCAGTTGTAAATGATTTGTATATTTCTGGAGAACGAAACAAGTCCATCGATGATATTAAGTTGATTGTAGATGTTATTGCTGGAATTGAAATTGGTTTTGAAATTACTGAGCAACCACAGCACGGTACGGTTTCAATCACAAGTGTTAAAGACAATTACGCAATTGCAAAATACACCCCAACAGATCCTGAATATGAAGGCAGGGATGAATTTACATTTAAAGCTTCGAATGGAGACTATAACAGTCATGAAGCAAAGGTTTATATCCAATTATACAGAGGACTGCGAACTGAAGCGAAAATAGTTCACCATACTATAAAGGGAACCTCAGCCAATGAAAACTTTGGTAAATCTGTAGATATCGACGGAATGGGTGATCATATTATTATCGGAGCTCCTAATAGTGATCTTATAAAGACTGATGCTGGAACTGTTCAAGTTAGCTTTATAGGCGCAAACGATTTTGTTGAAGATAGTATTGATTTAAGTACAATTAACGCCAATAATCAACTAGGAGAGTTGGTTAAAATTAGTCCCGATGGAAATACAATAGCCGTCTATTCCAATAAGAATTCTTCAACAGACGGAGAATTGAGAATTTATGCAAAAGAAGGATCTTCTTGGGTGCAAAAGGGACAAACAATTGATCATCAGGTTCATCATATTCAATTGAGTATTGATGGATCTATAATAGCTATTTCTAATCCTTATAGCAATAAGTCATTTGTAAAAGCAGGTGAAGTCATTGCTTTTAAATACAATAAAGAAACAAATCGATGGTCTGATTATTCGGAACACTTTTATGGAAGTTCATCAGGAGGTTTATTAGGATTTGGTTTTGCTTTAGATGGAATAGGAAGAGTTATAGTTATAGGGGAGCCAGGAAATAGTGAAAATGGAGAGAAAAGTGGAAAAGTAACTGCATACAAATACAATGGCGTTAACTGGGATCAATTAGGGCAATCTTTATACGGAGCTGAAGCGGGTGCAGAGTTTGGATATTCAGTATCCACTTGTGCTATGGGAGAATGTATCATTGTTGGAGCACCTTTTGAAAACCACAACAACCTCAATGATACAGGTGCCATTAGAAGGTATAAATTTGATGGTCAACAATGGTCTCAAATAGGTACTGCATATTACGGACTTGAAGCCGAAGAGAATTTAGGTACCGTAGTGCAATTGAGTCGTGATCGCTATTCGATTGCAAGTGGATCCACCTTCTTAAATGAAAATACTCAAGCGGGCTTAATACGAATATTTGAAAACAATAACGAAAATTGGAATCAAATTATAGAACCTATCACAGGAGGACAACTCAATGATCAATTTGCGACAACATTTGCATTTAGTGGAGATCACACAAAAATTATTGCTGGAGCTCCTTATGCAGACAACAATGGAATTGTCAATGCTGGTGAGGTAAATGTCTATAACTTAATTAATTACACGCCAATTGCTTTAGATCAGTATTTAGAAGTGGATGAAGATAAAACAAACACACTTGAATTGAGCTTTTCGGATTCTGACTCAGATGAGTTGAGTGTTGAAATAGTTGATCAACCATCCAATGGATCTGTAACAGTATCTGGAACTCTTGTCTATTATACTCCTGTTGAACATTACACAGGAACAGACTCCTTCACTTATAGAGTATTTGATGGACAATTCTACTCAGAGCCAGCGAAGATATCCCTTCAAGTAAATGATGTAAATGACCCGCCAATTGTCACTGGAATTTTCTCAACAACCATATCTGAAGATGAAACGATACTTCTCAATTATGAAGTAACTGATGAAGAAAATGATCCTGTTGAATTTGTAATTGTCTCCAATCCAGATAATGCTCAAATTCTAATTCAGGGCTATCAAATTGTTTATACTCCACCGTCTAACTTCCAAGGCACAACCAGTTTTACATTTAGTGCAGTGGAAGCTTCAGGAGTGTCTGCTACACATACTGTGAATTTTGTGGTTACTGAGAAAAATGATCCACCTGTGATTCTAAATCCAGAACAGCTTACTAAAACCCTAGAAGAAGATGTACAGGCTTATATTCCTCTGCAACTCTACGATGTAGAAGGAGAAGAAATAAGCGTTAAAGTTACGGATAATCCTGATGAAGGATTTATTGAATATATTAACTCAAGTTTCTATTATACCCCTATAAATAACTTTAATGGAACTACTGGATTTACTTTTGAACTCAGTGATGGAATCAATTCAACGACCTATAGTGTAAGTTTAAACTACCTGCCAGTCAACGATCCTCCTACCGTATTTTCAACTGTTATTTATGTGCCTGTCAATACAGTTGTCAGTGGACGATTTGTGGGAGTTGATCCCGATAGTACCATAGAGTATTTTGAAATGTTAAGTCTGCCAGAAGTGGGTGAATTTGAAATGATTTCTGAATCAGAAGCGATCTATACCCCTGAATTGGATTTTGAAGGTACTATTGAGATTGTTTATGCAGCATTTGATGGTGAATTACAATCATTGCCAGGTGTTATAACTGTTATATTTAAGCCTTTAAGCTATTTTACGCCTAAAACGACTCAGATATTAGCTTCTGTTGAAAAAAATTCCACTTCTAATCCAATTGTAATAAGTGCTAAAACTCCAAATGTAGTTGCAATCAATTATGAAATCACTCGCTCACCTGTTCACGGAGAAGTAGTAATTGATTCACAAAATACTGGACAGGTACTCTATACACCTGTTTCAAATTTTGAGGGAGTCGATGAATTTAGTTATGTGGCTAAATTTGGTGAATTGGTAAGTGAAGAAAAAACAGTTGAAGTAAAAGTATTTAACAACTACAGATCTGAACCAAAATTAATTGGTGAAGCCTTGTCTTCAGAGCAAGCAAATGACTTATGGGGTCACTCAGTTGCGATTTCATCTGATGGATCTTTGATTGCTGGGACAGCACCATCCTATGATAGTGCAGCATCAAATTCTGGAATTGCAAAACTGTGGAAGTTGGAACAAGATACTTGGGTAGAAGAATTTGATTTTGGTGAAACGCTCGGTATCGATGAGCAATACGGTCAAGATATTGTAATGAATGACCAGGGTACTGTTGTAGCTGTTTCATCACTTGGACTTGAGGCAGATTCTGAAAACGGAAACTTTATTGATGTATACGAGTTTGACGGAGCGCAATGGAAACAAAAAGGATCTAGAATATACTCTATCAATGGTCAACTCTCTTTTGGAGCGAGTATTGCTCTTAATAGTTTTGGTGATAAACTATTTGTAGGGGTTCCAAAAAGTAATTTCTCTGGAGTTAATTCTGGTTTAACGACTGTTTATAAGTTTGACGATGATCTTCAAGATTGGAAATTCACTGCGGAAAATAGATATGGAGATCGCTTTAATGACTTATTAGGCTCCTCGATTGCTGTAAACAGAGATGGGCGTAGTTTAGCCATGGGAGTACCAGGAAGGGATACGAATGGTAATAAATCAGGTGCCGTTAAAATATTTAAGTTTAATGGGGTAAACTGGACTCAGACAGGAGCTACGATTTTAGGAGATACAGCTGATGATCAATTTGGATCTTCTGTAGCTATGGATGATATGGGAACGACCATAGTAGTGGGAGCTCCTAATCACGATAGTGATGGACTCGATAATAACGGACAGCTAAAGGTATTTGTGTTTGATGGCCAACAGTGGCAATTAAAAGGGGAGCCAATTATGGGATCAAGCTCTAACGAACACCTAGGTGCTGTTGTTTCAATAGAGAATCAAGGAAATCTTATTTCAGTGTCCTCTCCAGGATTTGATAAGCGTTCTGCTGATCAAGGTAAAGTAGCCACCTATAAATTCTCAAATAATAGTTGGAATCTTATCAGTGAAGCGTTTGGATCTCAAGCCAATGGATTATTCGGTTCTGATATGCAATTAAGTGGAGATCAATCATCTTTAATTGTATCATCAAAATACAGTGAAGATAGCGCTGATGACAGTGGTGCTATTCAAACATACAAATTAATAAATTTCACCCCAATTGTAGAAAATGCTTCATTCGAAGTCTATGAGGGACTCACAAATAATCTCGATCTTCCAACTCTAGATCAAGAAGGGGATGAATTGACTTATGAAGTTGTCAATCAGCCGTCTAATGGAAGTGTTTCTATTGTTGATGGAGTGATTCAATACACTGCAAATGAAGCCTATTTAGGAGCAGATCAGATTAAAGTTATTGCCAAGGATGCGGATTCTGAAAGTAATATCATTACTGTTAATCTTCAAGTTCTACCAAATGATGCCGATGCAGACGGAGTAATGGATTTATACGACAACTGTTTGGACACTTACAATCCTAATCAAGAAGATTTTGACGGTGATGGAATAGGAGATTTATGTGATGAGGATATCGACAATGATGGTATAGTCAATGTGGAAGACGTATTCCCGCTTGACCCTAACGAATGGGAAGATTTTGACGGAGATGGTGTTGGAGACAATTCTGATCCTGATTTGGATAATGATGGAGTGTTAAACGAAGAAGATGTATTCCCACTAAACGCTGAAGAGTGGGATGATAAAGACGGTGATGGAGTAGGAGATAACGAGGACTTAGACGATGATGGAGACGGTAAATTCGACCCATTGGTAGTCTCTGAATTACTCACTCCTGGTACAGGAACTCTCGAGTCTAATTTTATTCTCTTAGATGCAGAGCGATTCCCTAAGAACAAATTGACTATCATCGATAAAGACAGAAAAGTAGTCTTTGAAGCTTCCAATTATCAAAATGATTGGAAAGGAACCTATGGTAAAGCCGGTGGTCAACTACCAGAAGGCTCCTATTATTATATCTTCCAGAGAACCCCTGATGAGATGGCTCAAGAGGGTTGGATTTATATCAAGTACTAAGCTAGGACTTCTAAAGGCTTTTTTGTATCTTAATGTAATCATTAAGCAAGATTCCTATGGCTACTTCCAAACTAAATATTGTTAAGTCATCTGGAGATCGAGTTGACTTTGATGAGGAAAAACTCAGAAAATCTCTAGCCTATTCAGGGGCCTCTAAATCCATTATAGGATCTATAGTCAAACGAATCAATGGTTTGTTATATCCATCGATTACTACTGAAGAAATTTACGATATGGCCTATGAGATGCTTATGGAGCACTCTTCTTTTTACGGAGCCAGATATAAGATTAAAAAGGCCCTATTTGAATTGGGACCCTCTGGTTTTCCATTTGAAAAATACGTTAATGAGCTCCTTTTAAAAGAAGGGTATCACACTGATTTGAATCAAAATCTAGAAGGAAAATGTATTTCTCATGAGATCGATGTAGTAGCAGTTAAAGATCAAGAGTTATTTTTAGTGGAATGCAAGTTTCATTCAGAGCGCACTAGAGTGTGTAATGTAAAAGATCCACTGTATTTACAATCCCGTTTTACAGATGTAGTTGCAGGATTAGAGGTCTCTGTGAAAAAGAAGTACAAAAGCATTAGACAATGGGTGGTCACCAACACACGATTTACCAAAGATGCTATTGATTACGCTCGTTGTTGTGAAATGAAATTAGTGTCTTGGAACTATCCGCTTGATTATTCACTCAAAATTTTAGTGGATAAACATCAATTGTATCCTATCACAAGTTTGTCGAGTCTAAGTCAGGCTGAAAAGCAACAATTGCTTCAAATGGATATTGTTCTCTGTAGTCAACTCAATAAAGATCGAGGAGTATTGGACAAAATAGGGCTTTCTAATAATCGAATCGATAGTGTTGTAGAAGAATGTCGTTTTGTGTGTTTTTTATCAAATAATGGAACAATCAAACATTGATATTAAATTCTTAGGAGGAGCTGGAACGGTAACCGGCTCTAAATTCCTAGTTAAGGCTCTAGGGCATCAAATCATGATTGATTGTGGGATGTTTCAGGGGCTTAAGGAATTGCGTTTGCTCAATTGGGAGCCCTTGCCAATCGATGTTTCTGAAGTTGATTTAGTCCTATTGACTCATGGTCATTTGGATCACTCCTCTTATTTGCCAAAGCTCGTTCACGATGGTTTTAAAGGACGTGTACTCTCTACAGCCCCAACTTTAGCACTTACAGAAATAATCATCACGGATTCAGCTAAAATCATGGAGGAAGAAGCCGAGCAGGCCAATAGGGAAGGGTATTCGAAACACCCTATTGCAAAACCCCTCTATACTTCAAAAGACGTAAAGCAAACCTTACCCTTAATGAGAGTGGTAAATGAAGGAGAATGGATCGATTTATTTGAAGGGATAAGCGTTCGGTTTCAATACAATGGACACATTATCGGTTCCTGTTTTATAGAATTGGAACTTCAATCCAAGCGATTGGTGTTTTCAGGAGATTTAGGTAGAAAAACAGATTATTTGTTAAACCCCTATAAAAAACCCTTAAAAGCGGACTACTTATTTATGGAAACGACCTATGGAGATCGTTTGCATCCTCAGGGAGCTCCTTATGAGGAATTTAAAAGAGAAGTATTGGAACATTTTACAAATGGTGGTAAGGTTTTATTACTTCCTAGTTTTGCAATTGAGCGAACGCAACTGATGATGTACTTGCTTTGGAAACTAAAAGAAGAAGGGGAGCTTCCGAGTATCGATTTAGTGATGGATAGTCCTATGGCTACTAAAGTTTTAGAAGTGTTTAAAACCTACAACTCTTATCATCACATCAGTGAATCTGAAATGAATGCTTTTATAGCTGCTTTTGAAATTGTTGAAGATTATGCACAGACTTGGGAAGTCATTGATTCTTCTACTAAAAAGATTGTAGTTGCTGGGTCAGGAATGCTCACAGGGGGTAGAATGTTAACCTACTTACAAAAGTTTATATCTAAAGAATCTACAACAATTATGCTCACTGGATATCAAGCAGAGGGAACCAGAGGAAGGGATTTACTCGAAGAAATTAGGTCTATTAAGATTAGAGGTAAGTATTATGAGGTTAGGGCTCAAATTAAAAACCTGAGTCAATTTTCAGGACACGGAGATCAATCAGAGTTAATCGATTGGCTCTCTGAGCTTGAAAACCCACCTCAGAAGTGTTTTTTAATTCACGGTGAGCCGAGTTCCAGCAAAGCATTTAAAGAGCTCTTAGAATCAAAAAAACAGTGGAGTTCTATTGCTATTCCAAGCTTAAATGAAGAAATTCATTTAAAATAACGTATTAATGACGTAGGAATTCATTTGAACGAAGTCTTTAAATGGATTACTTTAGTTAAAAACTTACAAATGAAATTAAAGATAGCTGTATGGGTACTTCTATTGAGTTTTAGTACCCTGCTCTTTGCACAACAAAAGAAGACCTATACCTATGCTACAAAAGATGGTCAAGAATTACAATTAGACGTCTATGCACCTGATTTTAGTTCTAAATCAGAAAAGTTGCCAACCCTTGTATGGATGCACGGAGGGGGGTTCTCTGGAGGAGTTAGAGATAATCAAAGTGAAACAAAATTATGTGAAACTGCAACAAAGCAAGGATTTGTAGCTGTATCAATAAGTTATCGCCTGCTCAGAAAAGGGACCTCAACCTATTTTGGATGTGATTGTCCAGCTGCTGAAAAGAAAGAAACCTTTAAACAGGCTGCTATTGATTATATGGATGCGGTATCGTTTTTAATAGATCACAGTGATGATTTACATATCGATACAGATAAAATAATCGCTGGAGGATCTTCTGCAGGAGCAGAGGCCATTCTCTCTGCTGTTTATATGCCTGAGTATTATTTAGATGGAGCTTATGATCAAATTACATTTGCTGGCGTGTTTTCATTGGCGGGTGCTCTTGTCAACCTAGATGAAATCACTTCTAAGACAGCTGTACCAACTGTACTCTTTCACGGAATTGCAGATAATTTAGTTCCTTATTCAAAGGCAGCGCATCATTATTGCAATCCTAAAGATGCAGGTTATTTAGTGCTCAATGGATCCGATAAGATAGTGGATCGATTGAGCCTCTTAGGAACATCCTATCTCTTTTATTCCTATGAGAAAGGGCGTCATGAAATCTCAGGGATACCATTTGGAGATTTAACCGATGTTTTTGATTTCTTTAAATCAACGATTGTAAAGGATACACATATTACAAAAACCATATCTAGATAATGAACTTCATTAAGCAATTAATTCTCATCACAGTTCTTTGTGTTTTTAGTATTCAGATGAATGCTCAACACAAGATCATGACCTATAATATTCGTTTGGATTATACGGCTAAGAATTCAGATCCTTGGTCTGTTCGAAAATCTAAAGTCTTTGAACAAATTAAATCTTCAGGGGTTGCTGTTTTTGGAATTCAAGAAGGAATGCCCAATCAAATTGAGGATTTTAAAAATGCCTTTCCAAACTTTGAGATGGAAGGAGTAGGTCGTGACGATGGAGCTAACAAAGGAGAGTATTCAGCTGTTTTTTACAAAAGAGACCTCTTTGAAAAGTTGGAAGGTGGGACCTTTTGGCTCTCTGAAACTCCAAACATCCCCTCAAAAGGATGGGATGCGGCTCTAAACAGAGTCTGTTCTTATGTTCGATTAAAAGATCACTCAGGAAAAATCTTCTGGGTTTTTAATACTCATTTTGATCATATAGGAGAGCAGGCGCGTATCAATTCCATTGATTTAATCCTCTCAAAAGTAAATGAATTAAATATCCATAAGGAACCCTATATCGTACAGGGAGACCTTAACTTAAACGATGATCACTCTGCAATTAAAAGTTTACAATCAAAGCTTAGCGACGCTCTTTTAGTGGCTCAAAAACTCAAATCGAAGATCAATAAGACCTTTAATGGATTTGATCTTACTAAAGAAGCTGATCGAAGAATCGATTATATTTTTGTCAGTGAAGGGATTAGGGTCAAAAGCTTTTTAACCCTTATTGAAACTTATGGAATCAGTTATCCATCGGATCATTATCCACTGATAGCTCAGTTGAAGTTTTAATCAATAGATCATTGTATTATCGTCCCAGTGAATAGTATTTCCTGTGTCCATCGCTTGAATTCCCATTTCAACTGCATAGGCTGTTTGAGCCCCAGAGTGAATATTGGAGAGCGGTAATTTGCGGTCCCAAATATTATCTCTAAAATCTCTTAGGGAATGGATGGTGGGATCCGTATTGTCTAGATTCAGTGGAATTCCCTTATTCTTGGTCCAACCAATTGTTGCTCCTGAGTATCCGTCCACGGTTCCAGTGATTTTTTCTTCTTCTTTTCCTTCTGGATAAAAGAAGGCTTCGGTCATATAGGCAATTAAGCTTCCTTGATCCCCTTTGATGATAATTCTATATCCTTCGTATGCATTTGCAGTTAAACAGGTAAAGGAGGCTTTAAAACCACTTTTATAGCCGTAGGTCAGGTGAATATTGTCATAGGTTTCTCTACCGTCCTTCCAATAGTCAATACCGCCCATTCCCACCACTTTTTCTGGATGGTCTTCAAGCGCCCAGTTGGTAAAATCAATATGATGAGAGCTGAGTTCAGCAAGTAGACCGTAAGAGTAATCTCGGTACATTCTCCAGTTGATTTGACGTTCAAATTCTGGAGAGGGGATCGGTCTTCTCCAATTCCCATTTCTATTCCACTGGGATTCAAGAGAAACTAGTGTTCCGATTTTGCCTTCATCGATCATTTGTTTAAGTGCGACGTACATTCTCGATTGGTGGTATTGATGTCCCACTTGAAAAGTTGTATTGGAATTTCTAACAGCTTTAACGAGATTTTGAGTTCCCTCAATTCCCTTGGCCATTGTCTTTTCGCAATAGACGTGCTTACCAGCATCTAGAGCAGCGATGGCAATCTCAGAGTGCGTATGAAGTGGAGCTGTGATGATCACCGCATCTACATCTTTATTTTCGAGTAGTTTTCTATAATCCTTATAGGCTTTTGGTTTTTTGCCTTCGACTGCCTCAACTCCATCTTTTAACCTAAAATCCAAGACATCACAGCAGGCAATGACCTGCATCTGATCGATGGTATTGATGAGTTTAGTGAGCTCTTGACCTCTGATTCCCGTTCCAATGACTCCAACACTTACAGTAACGTTGAGGTTGATGGATTTAGCAAAGCTAAGATGAGGTAGTACAAGAGCTCCTGTAGCAGCGACTCCTGTCTTTTTTAAAAAATCTTTTCGATTGATATGCTTCATAAATCACTATTATAATTTTGGTTTCCAGCCATTTTCATAATCTCTACTCCAAAGTTTCATGGCTTTTTCATGATCGATACTACCATCTGCATTGATATTGAAATCTTCTTTGACACGATAAGCTAAATTGATGTAATGAACCATGGCCATTGAAACAGCTGCGTCATCGATAGGAGCGTTTAAGCTTGCCTTACCTCTAATGGTATTAAAGAAATTATCCACATGAGCAGTAGACATTTCACCCTCACCACCTAATTGTACTCCTGTTTCTTTTGCCTCTGAATCAGCGCCGCTCACTTGTTTTCCATTGCGATCGAACAAGGCCCATCTAGATCGATTGACAAATGCAGAACCTTCACTACCGTAGATTATAGTTCCTCTTCCTCCACCATAGGTGTCGTAACTATTTCGACTCTTACCATCCCATACAATGGTTTTATTATTGTCGAATTTAAATCGCGCATCCATAGTGTCGTACATTTCCCATCCATCGTCTAAGAAATGGTGTTTACCGCCATCTATTGAAATAGATTTAGGTAATTCAACACCAAGTGCCCATCGAGCGATATCCAGTTCGTGGGTTCCGTTATTTCCAGCTTCTGCAGTTCCGTAATCCCAACCGTACCAATGCCAGTTGTAATTCCAGGTTTCAGAGGTATAGGCTCTCCTAGGTGCTGGACCTTGAAAGAGTTCCCAGTTTAGACCTTCAGGAATAGGAGCAGCCTGTTGATTAGGAACGCGACCTCTTCCGTTTCTGTAAAAAGCTACTGCTTTATAAGGGGTCCCTATTGCACCATCGGCAATGTTTTGCATGAGTTTGATGGTGTAGTCCGATGAGCGTTGTTGGTTCCCCATTTGAACGATCTTTTCATACTTTTTTTGAGCTGCTACAATCAGCTCATTTTCTTCCATGGTATTCGAACAGGGTTTTTCAACATAGACGTGTTTTCCAGCCTCTAAAGCCATCAGCGTTCCAGGAGTATGCCAATGATCTGGAGTAGCATTAAAGATTGCATCAACCTCTTTGTCATCTAAAACGGTTCGTATATCATCGGTAGCAGTTGGCATATAATCCAATTTTTCTTTTAATTCTGCTTTTCGCTTATCGATTTGTGATTGCATCACATCACAGAGATAGGACAGATGTACATTGTTGTCCTTGTTTAGTAAGGAAGGAATGTAGGCAGGATAACGTCTTCCGAGTCCAATAAATCCAATATGAATTCGATCGTTTGCTCCAAGGATTCGATTGTAACTGCTTTTACTCATACTCATTAGTGAAGGTGCTACACTTAGAGCCGTTGCTCCAAGAGCGGTCTGTTTGATAAAGGTTCTTCTACTCATCTTAAAATTCTCTTATTTTGATTGATCTAAAAGATACTTGATTTCCGTGATCTTGAAGGAGTATCTTACCTTCATTAGCCTGTCCAAAACTAGGATATACTTTGTATTTACTGTAGTTGACTAGACTTTCAAAGATTTGAGCAAAACGGTTGTATTCCACAATTTTCACTCCGTTTAACCAGTGTTCAACAGCTCCATCAACTACTTTAATTCTGGCTCTATTCCACTCATTGACTCCTTTGAATCTCAAGTAGGAACTATCTTCTGAAAGGTTAAATGCAGGAATTAAATCATAGAGAGATCCTAGAGTACGATTTCCTTTAACTCCCATTTTAGCGTCAGGATGCTTTTCATTGTCGAGAAGTTGATATTCGAGTCCAATAGCAGATCCCTTGCCTTTATTTAGACTAGGGTCCACAAAATATTTGATTCCTGAATTAGCACCCTCAGTAATTTTAAATTCTAAGGAGAGCTCAAAATTTCTGAAGTTATCAACGGTAACGATATCTCCTCCGTGCTCGGCTTCACCACCACCAGATTCGAGAACCCTAAGTACTCCGTCTTTGATTTCCCAACCCATTGTTGGAAAATGATCAGCTTTAGCACTAATCCATCCATCGGTAGACTTACCATCCCAAAGTAATCTCCACCCTTTTCTTTTTTCGAGATCAGTCAATTGATTTTTTAAGTAACTCACCTGAGGAACCTGAGGATCATCACTCATTTGATAGTTAACGACATTCTTTGTAGCAATTTTAATATCCTTCCAGGATACGGTTAATCCATCGAGTGATTCATCGTGTATGGAGTGTACTTGTAAGGCGATAAAACCTTCGCTGGTCATATCATCTACAATATGAGCTGTTTGAATTCCGTTTACCCATACTTTAATCTTGTTTCCAATGGCCTCTATTCGATAGTGATTCCACTCTCCGTGTCTGAATGCTTCCGCTCCTTTTGGATTGAGTGAAAGGGGATAGAGCCATCCTCTTCGAGCTTCGTCATAGAGTCCTCCAGACCACTTTCTCTGGCTGGGATCGATTTCAACTTGATATCCGTGAACTCTGTAATTATTGTAGTCTTTAGTGCTTAATGATCTAATTTGTATTCCTGAATTCAATCCCTGATCTACTTTGAGATCGAGTTCGAGTATAAAATCACCATAAGTTTTTTTGGTGGCTAAAAAAGTGTTAGGAGTTCCCATTTTAGAAATACCTGTAATGGTATTACCATTGATTTGGTAAGTGGCATTTCCGTTGAGTTTTTCCCAACCGTTTAAATTTTTGCCGTTAAACAATGGAGTCCATTCTTGTGATAGTCCTAATAGAGGGATGCTCCATAAAAGTAGGAGGCTAAGGGTTTTGAGTTTCATTTGTTATTCGAAAATAAAATAAATAGGTAGTTGTTTTGTTGAGTTACTAAATATAAGATTTTAAGTGTATCAATAAAATATTTTTTTGTGTTGAAGTATTAAAGTAGTACTAGATATAGCAGTTTTATGATTTTAATTTCTAAAGTCAAAAGTTGCTTTGAAACCATTTAAAAGTTTGATTTTATGAAATTTTAAATAAATGAGATAGTACTACATAACTACTTCATTTAAGCTATTATTATAAATATGGGTTTTTAATTTATAATTTGCAGCTACTATTAATAAAGGATTTGTTAAATAAGTCCTTGAACTAAACAACTACGTCACCCTTTAAAATTAATTTAATGAAGAAATTATTGTCTTTTGGATTGTTTATGAGTTTATTCTTTGTCTTTTCATGTAATGATAAAGATCAAGAAGCCTCTCAAGCACCTAATATTATATATATCATGGCTGATGATCACGCTCAACAAGCCATTAGCGCCTATGGTCACCCTGTAAGCCAATTAGCTCCAACCCCTAATATTGATCGTATCGCTAGAGAAGGAGCACTGTTTAAACGCAACTATTGCACTAATTCTCTTTGTGGACCAAGTAGAGCTGTTGTATTGACGGGTTTACATTCTCATATCAATGGTTTTAGGATGAATGGTGAACAGTTTGATAACAATCAGCGAACTTTTCCAAAAATGCTTCAGAAACACAACTATACGACCGCTCTTTTTGGAAAGTGGCATATTGGAGGAGCTCCACAGGGATTTGATTCTTGGGATATTTTAAACGACCAGGGGAATTATTACAACCCTCAATTTATTCACGAATCTAATTCTAAGGATAAGAAATACGATACGATTATTGAAACAGGATACGCCACTGATATAATCACAGAAAAGGCACTTAACTTCTTAAAGGAGAATAAAGATTCTGGTAAACCAATTATGATGATGGTTCATCACAAGGCACCACATCGAAACTGGATGCCACCGCTTCGTTACCTTCATTTATTTGATTCAATTCAATTTCCGATACCAGATAGCTATTACCGTCATTTTGAAAAGCAAGAGGCTTCAGAAGATCAATTACAAACCATCTACAACGATATGTATGAGGGACATGATCTTCGTATGAGCAAGGAATACGGATCTACTGAACTGGCACACAATCCTTGGACTAGAGATTTTACTAGAATGAATGAGGAGCAAAGAGCTATTTGGGATGCTGCTTACTTACCTAAGAACAACGCTTTTCACAAGGCAAATCTCAGTGGTAAAGCACTTGCTGAGTGGAAGTTTCAACGCTATATGCAAGATTATTTAGCAACCATTAGGGCTGTTGATGATGGAGTAGGAGCCCTTTTAGACTATTTAGATGAATCTGGCTTAGCTGAGAATACGATTGTTATTTACACAACTGATCAGGGCTTTTATTTAGGAGAAAATGGATGGTTTGACAAGCGCTTTATGTATGAACCATCTCTTGAAATGCCAATGGTGATGAGATACCCAAAAGGAATAAAAGCAGGTACCGTGATTGAAGATATGACTCAAAACTTGGATTTTGCTCCTACCTTTTTAGATTATGCAGGAGTGCCTGTTCCTGAAGATTTTCAAGGAAAATCACTTAAATCATTGGTTGAAAATAGATCTGAAGGAGTATTTAGAGATGCCATCTATTATCACTATTACGATTTCCCAGCCTTTCATATGGTCAAGCGCCATTACGGGGTGAGAACAGATCGCTATAAGTTGATGCATTTTTACGACGACAATGATCAATGGGAGCTTTACGATTTAGAAAAAGATCCAACAGAGGCACACAATCTATACGGAGACGCTCAATATGCTGAGGTTCAATCACAACTACACGCTCGATTAAAAGAACTGCAGGCTCAGTACGGTGTAACTGATAATGAATTTAAGAAGACGCCAAAAGAAAAAGTAGATCGCGCTTATAAAAACTTTGAAAAATTAAGAGGAAGATCCGATAAATTAATAGAACGCTAAGATGAAGAACATACTATTCATTTTGTTTGTCATAGGTATGATGAGCATATCCTGTTCGACAAATGAACCCACATATCAGATTACCTATACAGATCATCAAGGAACAACCTATTGTAACCCTATAGATATTGACTATAGCTATATGGTTTACAATTCAAGCAGAAATATTTCGTATCGTTCAGGAGCTGATCCTGCCGTAATTGAATTCAAAGGAGAATACTATATGTTTGTTACTCGATCTTTTGGTTATTGGCATTCAAAAGATCTAGTGCATTGGAAATTTATTAAGCCACAGCAATGGTTTTTCGAAGGAAGTAATGCTCCTACTGCCTTTAATTACAAGGATTCTCTAGTGTATTTTGCTGGAGACCCTGCTGGTTATGGAAGCATACTCTATACTGATGATCCTAAAAGTGGATTGTGGAAACCTACAGCATCTATTTCAAATAACATTCAAGATTCAGAATTATTCATCGATGATGATGGGAAATCCTATTTGTACTGGGGATCTTCAAACGTTCACCCTGTTCGCGTTAAGATGCTCAATAGAGAGGATCGTTTTTTAGAAACAGGGCTTAGAAAAGACTTGATTAATCTTGTTGAAGAAGAACACGGTTGGGAGCGATTTGGAGAAAACAATTTTCATCCAACCTTAAAGGAAGGGTATATGGAAGGGGCTTCCATGACAAAACACAACGGAAAGTATTATTTGCAATACGCTGCTCCAGGTACACAATTTAACGTGTATGCAGATGGGGTTTATATAGGAGACTCACCACTAGGACCATTTACCTATATGAAAAGCAATCCAATGAGTTTTAAACCTGGAGGATTTACAAATGGTGCAGGTCATGGAATTACTGTAAAACAAACCAATGGACAATATTGGCATTTTGCAACAATGGCTTTAGCTTCAAACTCACAATGGGAGCGTCGTCTTTGCATGTTCCCAACTTATTTTGATGATGAGGGACTGATGTATACCAATACAGATTATGGAGATTATCCTCGTTTTGGATCTGACCATCCTACCAAATCTGGACAGCACAATGGGTGGATGCTACTTTCCTATAAGGGATCTGTTCTAGTTTCATCTTCACTTTCTCAAGTTATTAAATTCACATCGAATGATGATGAGGTTAAAGTCACAGAATTACCACTTGACAAAAATGCTGATGGGGACATTATCTCTAATGTTTTGACAGATGAAAACCCCAAGTCTTTTTGGATTGCCCAGGCTAATGATGAGCAGCAATGGATTCAAATTGAAATGCAGCAAGCAGGAAAAATATACGCCATTCAACTAAACTTTCATGATTATGAGTCAGGAATATACACACGCACAGAAGGCTTAAAGCATCGTTTTAGTATTGAGGTATCTGAAGATGGAACGCATTGGCAAACAGTAGTCGATAGAAGTAAAAGTCAAAAAGACACCCCTAATGCTTATATTGAATTAGACACCCCTGTCGATGCTAAATATGTGCGCTATAACAATATTAAAGTTCCTGGTGCCAATTTTGCGATGTCTGAACTTAGGGTTTTTGGTTTAGGTTATGGTGAGAAACCGACTTCAGTATCAAACTTTGAGATAAATCGCCAAACGGATCGCAGAGATGTTTCTTTTTCATGGGATGCTGTCGAAGGGGCTCAAGGGTATAATATTCGCTGGGGAATAGCTCCTGATAAATTGTACCAATCTTGGCTTGTTTATGATACCAATACTCATTTTATGAGATGTTTAGATCGAGACACCTCTTATTATTTTTCAATTGAAGCTTTTAATGAAAATGGAATTTCAGAGAGAAGTGAAATTCAAATGATAAAATAGGTTCTAATTAAATAAAATAAGTCCCCAATAGCCCTATAG
>DAIRFL010000166.1:0-4234 GCA_036795105.1 Flavobacteriaceae bacterium
CCCCTAGTAAATCAGAATATTAATGAACTAAATTCAAGACCAGAATTAGAATTTTTTCAACTTAAAAAGGATGAAATCACAAATCGATCTATCCTTTTAAACAAAGTGAATGCTCCTACTCTATCTGGTTTTGCAACAGCTGGTTATGGTAACCCTGGATTAAATATGCTTCAAAACTCCTTTGAAGAATTCTATATCCTTGGAGTTCAATTACAATGGAACGTCTTCGATTGGAATTTTATCAAGAAAAAAAGAGATGCATTAGAAGTGAATCGCGAGATAATTAACACTCAACAAGAAGCCTTTCAATTAAAGAACAATGCTGAGTTGGCATCTATCGAAGATGAAATCAGAAGTCTTGAACAGCAAATAGAAAACGATATGCTTATTGTTGAATTACAAGAGAAAGTTGTTTCGACTACTAAATCTCAACTCACCAATGGACTTATTACAAGTTCTGTATTTATAACTGAATCCACGAATCTCTTTGAAGCTTCAACAAGACATTTACAGCATCGAATTGCTTTAGAATTAGCAAAGGCAAATTACAATACAACAAAAGGAAAAAAATAAATAGCATGAAAAAACGATATCACATAGCCCTAACAGTAATAGCACTAGCATTAGCTTCCTGTAACAATCAATCAGATACTGCTGATGCATATGGAAATTTTGAAGCTACAGAAGTGACTATCTCAGCAGAAAACAACGGAAAACTGATTCTTTTTAATCTTCAAGAAGGAGATGATATCAAAAAAGGAACTTTAGTAGGAGTCATCGACACCATAGCTTTATCACTCAAAAAACAACAATTACTGATCCAAAGAGAAGTTGTTGAGTCCAAATCCAAAGCTGTACTGTCACAAATTAAAGTGCTCAATGCTAAATTAGACTTAGCGGCAAAAAACAAAGAACGACTTCAAAAACTATATACTGATGGAGCAGCAACTTCTAAACAATTGGATGAAATCAACGCAGAAGTAGAGGTTCTAAAACAGTCTGTCAAGGCTGTTCAACTACAGAACACCCCTGTTCTCAATGAACTCAAGACAGTTGATGTACAAATAGATCAATTAAACGACCAATTAAACAAATGTGAAATTGTCAATCCAGTTTCAGGAACGGTCTTGTCTAAGTATGCAGAAATGCATGAATTGGTCAATTTTGGTAAACCCCTTTATAAAATTGCTGATTTAAGCACTTTAATTCTAAAAACATATATCGATGAAACGCAGCTTTCTACGGTTGAACTCGGTCAAGAAGTGCGTGTAGAAATCGATCATAAAGACACAACAAAATCATATAGTGGTACTGTTAGTTGGATTGCTTCTGAATCTGAGTTTACTCCTAAAATCATCCAGACTAAAAAAGAACGTGTCACCTTGGTATACGCTCTAAAAATCACTGTTATTAACGATGGAAGTTTAAAAATAGGGATGCCTGCAGAACTATGGCTCAATGATTAATCATGGGAATCAAAGTTCAGAACATATCAAAATCTTATCGACAGCTCAAAGCCTTAAAGGATGTTTCTTTTGAAGTTAAGCCTGGAGAACTCTTTGGGCTTATAGGTCCTGATGGCGCAGGAAAAACAACACTTTTTAGAATACTGACCACTTTGCTATACGCTGATACTGGCACAGCTCGAGTAGCCCAATACGATGTAGTCAATTCCTATAAGGAAATTCGAAACAGTATTGGTTATATGCCAGGTAGGTTTTCACTTTATCAAGATTTAACGGTTGAAGAAAACCTCAATTTCTTCGCGACCATCTTTGGAACTACCATCGAAGAAAACTACGAGCTCATTAAAGATATATATGTTCAAATAGAACCTTTTAAGGATCGAAGAGCAGGAAAGTTATCTGGTGGAATGAAGCAAAAACTGGCCCTTTCCTGTGCGTTGATTCACAAGCCTAAAGTTCTGTTTTTAGACGAACCAACTACTGGAGTTGACCCCGTATCGAGAAAAGAGTTTTGGGAAATGCTCAATCGTCTACAAAAAAAGGGAATTACCATACTGGTCTCCACACCCTATATGGATGAAGCAGCACTCTGTGATCGAATTGCTTTGATTCAAGAGGGAACTATCCTTAAAATAGACTCCCCAAAGGCACTTGTAAATCACTTCCCCAAAAAACTGTACAATATTAAGGCTCATAATATGTATCAACTGATCAGAGCATTGAACACCTATGAACACCGATACAGCGTGTTTCCCTTTGGAGAATTCGTTCACTATACCGATTGCCGTGATGATTATAAAATCGAAACACTAAAAACGTATTTAGAACAAATGGGATTACAATCAATTCAAATTGAGTTAACAAAACCTACCATTGAGGACACCTTCATGGAATTAGCAAGATGAACAAGGAAACTTACGTTATAGAAGTAGATCAATTATCCAAGATATTTGGAGATTTTGCTGCAGTAAATCAAATAAGCTTTAAGGTGAAACCCGGAGAAATTTTTGGTTTTTTAGGAGCCAATGGTGCTGGTAAAACCACAGCCATGAAAATTTTAATCGGAATTTCAGCTCCTAGTTCAGGAACAGCAACTGTCGCTGGTTTCGATGTCTATAAAGATACTGAGTCCATCAAAAAAAGTATTGGGTATATGAGTCAAAAATTTGCCCTATACGACGATTTAACGGTTAAGGAAAATATTACTTTTTTTGGAGGCATCTACGGTTTAAGCAAAAAACAAATCAATCAAAAACGCTGTGAACTAGTAGAGGAATTAGGACTTGAAGAGGTCGTTGACAATTTAGTCTCATCGCTTCCTTTGGGTTGGAAACAAAAGTTAGCTTTTTCAGTAGCACTACTTCACGATCCTAAAATAGTCTTCTTGGATGAACCAACAGGAGGTGTAGACCCCATCACAAGACGTCAATTTTGGGAAATGATCTACAAGGCAGCTCATAAAGGGACTACTATTTTTGTTACTACCCATTATATGGACGAGGCTGAATACTGCGATCGTGTTTCCATTATGGTCAACGGAAAGATTGTAGCCTTAGGGAGTCCAAAGGAACTTAAAAAATTGTATCAGACCGATCATATGAATGAAGTGTTTTTAAAATTAGCAAGAGGATGAATCGTTTTATTGGTTTTATTAAAAAAGAATTCTTTCACATCTTTCGAGATAGACGTTCCCTTTTTATCTTATTTGGAATGCCAATTGCTCAAATTTTATTGTTTGGGTTTGCGATTACAAATGAAATCAACAATGTTACCATTGCGATTTTAGACCAATCTAAGGATGAAACCTCCAAAGAAATTGTCGAGCGAATTGCCGCTTCAAAGCACTTTGATGTCGCTGAATATATCGAGAGAGAATCTTCTATTGAATCAGTATTTAAAACTGGTAAAGTTAAGGCTGTTATTCAATTTGGAACTCATTTTGGCTCTGATCTAGTCAAAAACAAACAGGCTTCTGTTCAACTCATAACGGATGCTACAGACCCAAATATGGCAAGTGCCATCAATAATTATCTAACTTCTATTCTAAAGAAACATCAACAGAGCATTAACTCTCAAAATACTATCAACTATCAAATTGTTCCTCAAAGCCGAATGATTTACAACAATGAACTCAAGTCGGTCTATATGTTTGTTCCTGGAGTGATGACCATTATTTTAATGTTGGTTTCTGCGATGATGACCTCCATCTCTATTACAAGAGAAAAAGAACAAGGGACTATGGAAATTTTACTGGTATCTCCTTTAAAGCCATTTCAAGTGATTATAGGAAAGGTATTTCCCTATATCTTTTTATCGATCATCAATGCTGTGGTAATTGTTTTGTTGAGCATCTTTATCTTTAATGTGCCTGTAAGAGGAAGTTTATTCTTGTTAGGATTTGAGAGTGTTTTGTTTATCATCACTTCACTAGCACTCGGTATTTTAATCTCCACAATTTCTGCAACCCAACAGTCTGCCATGATGATTTCTCTTATGGGCTTAATGCTTCCAACAATACTGCTGTCTGGATTTATCTTTCCTATTAACAGTATGCCATTACCACTTCAAGTCATTAGCAATATTATCCCTGCTAAATGGTTCATTCTCATTGTGAAGGGAATCATGTTAAAAGGAATCGGAATTGGCTATATAATTAAGGAAACCCTCGTGCTGTTATTTATGACCTTATTACTGATTGGATTAAGTGTCAAGAATTATAAAATTAGATTGGAATAAGATGAAAACAATAGGGTATATCATACGTAAAG
>DAIRFL010000167.1:0-4227 GCA_036795105.1 Flavobacteriaceae bacterium
ATTCCTTATATAGCGATCTCAACATATTTGATTCACTGATTTTAAAGGTAAGTGTTGGTGGATTAATTGTGGGCTTACTTCAACAAAAATTACTCAAATCTTCTCTTAGCTCTTCAAAGAATTGGACCCTTGTTTGTGTTGTAAGCTGGGCCTTGGCCTCTTTATGTGCTACGAGTTCAGACTACGACTTCATTCCAGAATCAGTCGGGGGAGTCGTCGGTGCAGTCATCACAGCCCTGATTATCCTCTTTGGTGGAATTGTACTAGGGTTTGTTCAAAGCAGATTCTTAAGTGCCTTCAATTAGGCAATTTATCAAATGAAGATTCTGTTATAATTTATATCCAATCCCCAAAGTTGGCATGATAAAAGGATCTACATTTGACAACAGATAGATGTTTGCCAATAACTGTAGTCGCTTCTTGGTTTGGTATCGATAGCCTAGTTTCCCTCCTATAGATCCACCATCATCAAATCCTGAAAGATATAATACAGAAGTTTCCAAAAAGTGTTTGGGCCCATAAGACAATAAACCAACCTCTGCTTTTACTCCATTAGATCCAGAACCAAATCCAGTACCTATTACAAAACCTCCACTGTAAATCATTGAGCTTTTTTCTCCCATTGGAGTTTGAAGATTAAAACTGACAGCAGACATCGCGATAAGATTCGTTTCAAGATCGATGGAATACTGTGTATTCTTTGTTTGAGCTGTAGTGAATCCAATATATCCAATAAACACAACACTTAGTAGTAAGGATCTCATCTTGAATTTGTTTGATTACAATTAATTAGAATTATTCATTCAACACAGAAAATTTATAGATCGTCTGGGTCTGATAGTGTTCTCCAACATCTAGTACCGTCGATGGAAAATGGTTTTGATTAGGACTATCTGGGTAATGTTGAGTTTCTAAACAAAAACCTGTTCTGTGATTATAAACCCCTCCTTGTTTTGAAGAAAGAGTTCCATCTAAAAAGTTGCCCGTATAAAACTGAATAGCAGGTTGATCAGTAAAAACCTCCATCACCCGACCAGAGTCTGAATGAATAACTTTGGCCGCAAGTCTCATCCCTTTATTGGAATTATTGAGCACAAAGCAATGATCATACCCAAGTCCTCTCTTGAGTTGTTCATCCTCTTGTTCAATTTCTTTACCTATTGTTTTTTCAGATAGAAAATCAAAAGGTGTTCCCTTAACTGAAGTTAAATTTCCTGTTGGAATGAGGGTGTTATCTACTGGAAGAAATTTGTCTGCTAGTATTTGAACTCTGTGATCTAAAATATCCTTAGAAAAATCACCCGATAAGTTAAAATAAGAATGCTGAGTTAAATTAACTACTGTCTTTTTATCGCTAGTTGCACTATACGATACTTTTAATTCGTTTTGATCTGTCAATAGATAAACGACTTCAACACTAAGGTTCCCAGGATAGCCCTCTTCCATATCTGAGCTTAAATAATTTAATATCAAACTTGGACCTTGCTCAGTTTCTTTAGTCTCAACCTGCCAAAATACTTTATCGAACCCTTTTAAACCACCGTGCAAGTGATTCACACCATTATTAGCGGCTAATTGATAGGTGACCCCATCTAAATCAAAAGTGGCATTTGCAATACGATTCCCATACCTTCCAATTAAGGCACCAAAATAAGGACTACCCTCTTGATAATCTTTTAATTCGTTAAAACCCAATACCACATCACCTATTGTACCCATGTCGTCTGGAACCTCTAAAGAAGTGATAATCCCTCCATAACTGATAACTTTAACAACCATTCCCTGATTGTTTTTTAAAGTGTATTCTTGAACCTCATCTCCATCATCAGTTGTTCCAAAATAGGAAGATTCAACTTTTGGAAAATTATTTTCTTGTTTACAGGAACTCATCGATAGGATGAAAGTTCCTAATATTACATATAAAAAATACTTGACAGAAATAAAACTATTAAGTGACATAAAAGTGAATTAAGTAAAACTAAGTTACTTAAAAACAATCAATAGCAATATTGTTTATATATGAAACATCTAAAAAGCTTATATTAGTAATTCAATCTAATTAACAAACTAACACCTACCTACAAATGAAAAATATTTTCAAATCATTTCTTTTATTAGCAATAATTGCTCTAGTAAGTAGTTCTTGTAATACTCAATCTGAACCAGATATAGTAATTGGAGTTCAAACATACTCCTTTAGAACTATGGACGACCAAAGCCCTTTGGCCATCTTAGAATACATCAAACAAACTGGAGTTAAAAATGTTGAACTCATGGGAAATCACGCAGAACCATATGCTGGAGCACCAGAGAGTCCAATGACGGATCCAGCTAAACGTTCAGTGATGATAAAGCAGTGGAGAAAACAAGAACTCACTGACCAGGAAAAAGAATTGGCTGCTGTTATTGCTGAAGAAATGAACGCTTATAATCTCGAAGTTCAAGAGTGGCGCAAAAATGTCGATTTTGGTAAATTCGAGGAGCTGAGAAACTTATACAATCAGGCAGGGATTTCCATCTTTGCATTCAAGCCTAGTGTGTTTGGAATAAACAATACCGACGATGATATCCGTTATGGAATGCGAGCAGCCAAAGCTCTTGGAGCTACTCATATCACCTTAGAACACCCATCGGATGATGAGCACACTGCACGATTGGGTAAACTCGGTGAGGAAGAAGGAATGCAAGTTGCTTACCACGGACATATGCAACAAACTCCAACGCTTTGGGATACTGCATTGAGTCAATCTTCAGCAAACAGACTCAATCTTGATTTTGGACATTACATCGCTGCTGAAAACGAAAACCCCTTACAAATCATCAAAGACAAGCACGATTTAATTGCAAGTATGCACCTAAAAGATCGCCAAAGAGAAAGCAATGGCGGTGCTAATTTGGTTTGGGGAACAGGAGACACTCCTATTGCCGATGTTGTCAATTTAATTCGCGATAATGGCTATCAATTTCCAATAACGATTGAATTGGAGTACCAGGTCCCAGAAGGATCTGATGCCGTTCAAGAAGTAAAACGCTGTTTGGAGTATGTCAATGCTATTAAGGGCTCTTAATTCAGATTAAAAGATCTCCCTGGAGCCTCAACTCTAAAACGCTCAATATAACCACGGTCTTGGAGGGTTACAAAAATGGTTTTACCATCTTTGCCTCCAAAGGCTAGGTTGGTAGGTTTCTTACCTTTTAAATGAATTTCTTGTAACAGCTCTCCTTTAGGTGACAATTTAACAATGGTTCCCTTATCGTAACGAGCGATATAAAGATTTCCATCGATGTCACATCTCATACCATCCATTCCAAAATCTTTAAACTCATAGAGCAGTTGTTTATCGGATAAACTTCCATCCGCTTCTATGTGAAAAGACCACAGTTTTCGCTGCAAACTTTCATTGACGTAAAGGGTTTGTTCATCAGGGCTCACTTCTACCCCATTGGTAGTTCCCATTTGATCGTTTAAAAGGTGAAATCCATCCTGATCAACCATCCACAAATTACCAATACCTTCAGCCCAATTGGGATCAGAAGCGTAGATTCTATTAGAGGACGTAATCGCGAGGTCATTGGGTTGATTTAATCGATCATCGTGAGCGTAAACAGTCGTTTCTTTAGTTTCAGGATTTATATGCAAGATATTGTGACCCGTATAATCCGCTAAATACATCATACCACCCCTACCAAAACGAATTCCATTAGCAGTACTTCCTTCAGCTAATTGATCGATATAGAGTGAAAACTCACCTTGAGTTGTAATCTGACCAATAGATCCCGAGTGAAGAGGGTTTACAAAATAAAGTGTTCCGTCTTTTGCGACTGCAGGACCTTCGAGTCCTTGAGTATAATCAGAAACATAGACGTAATCTTCAGCTTGATAAAGTTGTTCTGAATTCTGACACGAATTCATCAAAAAAAGTGCAGTGAGACTTAAAAAAGTCAAAAAATAATTATTCATAAAAAGAGGGTTAAGCCTCAAATTTAAATGTTTTTTGTCTAGTTCTTATTCTTTAAGCCAAATAAAAATACATCAGGTCTAGAATAATGCCCCACTACATCAAACATTCTCTTGGCTTTAATGATATCGTCCAAATCAATATCGGCATACAAAATTCCCTTTTCAGCCTCCATTGGCCCACTTAAAATTGTTCCATTTGGAGCGATGATACAACTGTTTCCCGTATTAATCCACTCTCGATCTTTTGGGTAATCCTTCTTAAATTC
>DAIRFL010000168.1:0-4217 GCA_036795105.1 Flavobacteriaceae bacterium
TTGGATAACAGTACAATTTCCTTTTCCAACATTTAAAAAGTGTATTTCCATTATTAGGGTTTAGTTACGAACAGTACAATTGTACTAAGTTTAGATTTATTTAAACTTATACTAATTCACTCGTATTAGTTTTTATTTAAAAATAATATGAACATCAACTATACGTACATCTTTTCCCCTATTTAATTAGGGAAAAACCCTAAATACCCTATAATAACAAAAAACACCTCTCCTATTACACATAGAAAAGGCGTTTTTTAACTAAAAATAAAATACAAGTTTGGTTTAAGCGGCTTGAAGTTTGTCGGCGTATGGTGGACGTTTAGCCCATCTTGCGCCTGTTTGTTTTCTGAATACTATTCTATAAAAGAAAAATAAGGTTGTTAAGGCAACTGCTACATCAGTTGACCATGCAGGAATACTGCTCGTTAGATCCACTAGCATTCCATCCCCTGGAAACATTCCAAATCCAAATAAGGCAGGAATACGATACCAGTAGTAACAAGATACTGCAGTTGCTGAAAAAATGGCTGTTAAAAGCTTTTCGTTGAAGAATCGTCTGAGCAGAAGGTATAAAATGCTCGTAACAGCCATTCCAACTAAAGGTAATTCATAGAGACTTAATAAATGGGGGATGTCTCGAATACCTGTCGCATCAGGAACTTGAAACCAACCCCAGATAAATCCGGGGAAGGCTCCAACCATTAAAAATCCGTTTAGTTTATGAAAAATATTCTTTTTAAGAGAGTGAGGGTTTACTTTAGGAGTAGCATCTGGACATAATACCATACATCTTGAACAAGAATCACAATGAGCATTCGGCAAGTACAGATTTGAGTTTAAACCATAGAGCTTTTCAACAGGGTGAACAGGACATAATCCGGAGCACCATCCACTCTTCCACTCGTAATTAAGCCCCATAAAGATCGCTGCAAAAGCAAGTGATAAGAGTAATATTCCCGTAGCAGGACCATTCATATCAAAAATTCCATGTCTGAGTGGCACTATTAAAAATAAAGCAACGATTGCAACAAGGTTTAAGATAGAAGACTGTCTCATACTGAGTTTCTTTTTCTTTGATAAACCTAAATGTCTAAAAAACAGAGAATTGGTTGCCATAGGACAAACATTTCTCCACAAGCCAATCGCTACTACAATCAGTGCAGGAGCTACTGGAATTAATATATTCCAAAAGAGATGAATTCCAATTTCAGGATCGTAGAATAAGAAGAATAGAATCGTTAAACCAACTAACCAAACCCCTACTTGAGCTATTCTCCACCACAGTATTGATTTATTTGAAAGTTTGGTTAATCTACGAGTTTGAGTTGGACTCATAATATTAGTTAGTTTAGTTTTTTTTTGATTTATGTGATAAAAATACCCCTATTTCATAAGCAATAGTGTTTAAGAAATGTTAAATAATTATAAAAAGATTATTTTATCTTTTTATGTAACTTTTGAGTAGAACTAAATAATAATTACTTTTATCAAACAATTAATTCAAGAGCAATGAGCAGATCAAATCAATCCATGGGAATAACATTTTTTCACAATAAGGGACTCACTAAATATCTATTAGTAATCCTCCTACTCTTCTTTGTAGAAATGTCCGTATCGGGTATTATAGCAGGCTTTAACGCTGAACCAAGGTACAAGAACCCAGAGCTTATTACTGCAAAGAGAATTGTAAATCCAGAGAATTATTTGCCACTGAATACCCTCATATCAGTAGGAATTTCAGTATTGGGAAACAATATAGGCACCGATTCCGATTTGAGTATTGATCATATTGAAATCTATCAAAAGGAAGGTGTTGTAATGCTCCAATTTAAACACAACTCATGGGTAGTACAACTAGAAGGTGCAACAGGTAAGGTATTAGATATTTCCAAGAAAAAGCTAGCACTACCCCATGCAGTACACTCTGCTAAATGGTTTGATCGACTCTTGGGAACCAAAGGGGTGTTTAGCACGATCTATACCACGATGATGGGCTTAATCGTCCTTAGTTTTTCTCTTTTTGGAATATGGGCCTTGTTATTCTCCCACTCAAAGGAAGAATAAGCTTTTATAGTTATTTTAAATAAAGTGCATTTCTAAAGGAATCATCGACACCTTTACTCAAATCAATTAAGAATCCATTGACCACTGCGTGGGTAATGACACCTGATTTCTCCAATAAAAAGCTTGGATTAAGTCCTATATAGAGATCTAATTTCTGAGGTATATACTCTTTAGATACCAGCATCATTGGAATATTAATGTCCTGATTATCTATTAACTCATCTGTTTGATAAAAGAGATACCCTTGTTTGAGCAATTGAATGGCTTCTTCTTTTGTAGGGATGTTTTCCCCTTCCGTATAAAGCTTTCCAGGAACAATGGTATACCCACTCCCCTTAAAGGTTTCATATCCGTAATAGGTCGATAAATCACCAATGTCAACGATTTGGCTTCTGTTAAAAAAGTTTGAGTGATCTGTGTTATCCACTTCATAGCGATAAACTCCTAGATCAATTGTAAAGGTCTTATCTGCCTTTTTGTAGGTGAGCTTCTCTAGCTTTAAATCAAACATCTTACGATCGTTCATTGGAATCTTTTCGTATTGTTTGGTCTTGATCTTTCTATAGGATTTATCAGCAAGAGTTTCCAAGGCTGCTAGTATGGAAACAAAGTTCAATTTTCTGATTTCTTGTTTTTCAATATCGTTCTGATAACCACCCGACTCAATTAAAATAAGGCTGGTCCCCCACTTTTGAATATTATCTCCAAAGGCTCTAGGTTCAAAATCATCATTGTATCTCCCAACTTGACCAGGAGCGTAGTTTTGAATGATGTCGTTCATAAAAGAAATCACCTTCATGGAAGTAGCTCTGGTCTTATTGACATCCTTTTCATAGTTATAAGCCGTTGCTAAATAAGAGATGGTAGCTGGTTTACTGGTGCGCTCTGCATTGTAATACCTGCTTTGATCGTGTAGGTTAAAACCAACTTCAGCATCGAGAGAATCTCTCATGCGTTTAAGAGTTCTTCCTTCTGGTGTCTGTAATCTCAGTGCATCTCTGTTAAGATCTATTCCCAAGGCGTTTCTTCTTTTAAATTGCTCAGCACCATCTGGATTGAGCATCGGTATAAAATGAAGTTTTAACTTCTTTAGAATTAATTTCTTTTCCTCTGGAAAATCATCAGAGTTTAAAAAGTTGATCAAATCAAAGATCGCCTGAGTCGCTGTAGGTTCATTACCGTGCATTTGAGACCAGAGGAGGATGTTTCGCTTACCAGTACCCACACTAATCATAGAGATGCTTCTTCCTTCAACTGACTCCCCTACTTTTTGAACTGTATACTTAGGATTGTTTTTTAATGGACTGATAAGTGGCTGTATATCAGCATGCTTAATCCTTCTTTGCTTTAGACTAGCTTCTTTATAGGAATCGTAATTCTTGTAGAGTTTAGGGTAGAATTCATCTGTTTGACCATAGGATAATACAGTAAATCCTATCATTAAAAGGGAGCTGATCAGTAATTTAATCTTCATTTTTAGCTGGAGGGGTTGGTTTAAAATTATAGTGTTTGGTCGCTTCTTTAACCGTGTTTAAAAAAGCTTCATCCGGATCGTTCTTCTTGGTGCGGTAACCATCGTTTACTTCTAACCAAAGTGGATGCTCTTCAAAATTAGTGTATTGATAGTGACCGATGAGGTAATCGATAGTAGGATACTTCTCTTTGAGGTAAGAAACGAGTTTGATATTAGACTGCTTTTGAGCCTCTGTAAGGGGTAATTCCTCTGTTCCACCTACGTTTTCAATACCGATGGCACAGTGGTTGAGTCCAATGGTGTGTCTAGCCATAGTGGTTTCAGGCATCAGTCTGTAGATGGTTCCATCACGATCCACCACAAACTGTGAAGAAACATTGAGTCCACTGACGTTTTCTAATTCAGGTCTCCAATTAGGAAGTTGAGCTGGATTAAAAGCATCAAAAGTCTTTTCAAAAGTCGGAATCACCGTCCAGTGTAATACGATCATTCTTGGAATGATATCAACGGTTTGATCGTCTAATTCATAGCGGTTTTTCTTGTATTCAAGAGTGAGTTCTTTGCGCTGCTGGTCAAAGATGATGGGTTTGTCGACGAGTTCAATATCGATCTGTGATTTGCATCCATTAAAAACTAATGCAAAAAGAATAAGGAGGGTGTATGTTCTATTCATAGT
>DAIRFL010000169.1:0-4201 GCA_036795105.1 Flavobacteriaceae bacterium
TTTCAAAAGTATAAACTTTAGATGACACCTCGGTAATCTGATAAAAAAATAAAAGATTTAATTCTTTAAAAAAACTTCTAGTTTTTCAACCATTTCTTTGTTACCACAGTAAAAAGGAACTCTTTGATGAAGTTCATTAGGTTCAATATCCAAGGTATCTATAACACCATCACTTGACTTCCCACCCGCTTGTTCTGCCAAAAATGCAATGGGATTGCATTCGTATAGGAGTCTTAGTTTACCATTGGGGTTTTTTGAGGTATTAGGGTATAGATAAATCCCTCCTTTAATCAAATTCCTGTGAAAATCTGAAACTAAAGATCCGATGTACCTTGAAGTATAGGGACGGTCTTCTTCTTCCTTTTGACAGAATTTGATATAATCCTTCACTCCTTGAGGAAAATGTACGTAGTTTCCTTCGTTTACGGAATAAATATTTCCTGTTTCAGGAAACCTCATCTGAGGATGTGATAGATAAAAGGTTCCGATTGCTGGGTTTAATGTAAATCCATTGACACCCTTTCCTGTAGTATAAACAATCATAGTGGAAGTACCATAGATAACATAACCAGCTGCTACCTGTTCCCTGCCCTTTTGTAGAAAATCCTCTAAAGTCACAGGAGTACCAACAGGAGTAACTCTTCTGTATATTGAAAATATAGTACCAACCGATACATTGACATCGATATTGGAAGAACCGTCTAAAGGATCGATTAGAACAACATACTTATTATTGTTATCCTTATCTAAACTATTGACAGAGATAAAATCATCTTCCTCTTCACTAGCAATACCACAGACAATATTTCTGTTGATCAGTGTTTGAATAAACTTTTCATTAGCGTAGACATCTAATTTCTGTTGATCTTCACCTTGTATATTTTCACTGTCTGCATCTCCAAGTATATCGACAAGTCCAGCCTTGTTCACTTCGTGATTAACAACTTTTGCAGCTAGTCTAATAGAGTTAAAGAGTCTTGAAAGCTCCCCTTCTGCATATTTAAATGCTGCTTGATTTTCAATGATGAATTCTCCGAGTGTAGATGATTTTGACATTTGAAAGTTTTATTCAAATGTACAGTTATAATCTATTTTCAAAAAGTTTAATTTAATTGAATTTGCTTTGTTTTTGAAAGCAAAAACAAGCGATAGGTTAAATAAAATAATCCTGCTGCAAAAAATTCTAAAACGACTAAATAATAAGGCCAATCTCCTATAATAAATGGGTTATCTATTTTAGGAGGAGCGTTGAGATACATATAATTCGCATCTAAATAGAAGTTGAGTGGCATAATGATCACTAAGAGTAAATTAATCACTAGGAAGCTCTTTAGCCATGAATTCTTTTTTAATTCAAATCCCAAATACAAATACATAAAAATAGGCATACTGATAATTACTAAATGACTGAAATAGTACTCAAAATAATGAAAGAGCCCTCCGTCGTAATGATTGATTTGAGGAGTGAAGATGGACTGAAGTCCTCCTACAATACCAAAGAAGAATAACAACTCAAATACCGTTTGTTTTTTAGGAATGAAAAATACAAAGCAACAAAGTATTCTACTTATTGAACACAATTGCAAGGGTAGGTTGTCGGCTAAATTCCAGGTGCCGTTAATGAGGTATCTAGAGTTTTCAACAAGGTAAATGAGCGCCAGAAATAGTGCAATTCTCTTTGCAAGTAATAGATTAAACTTTTGAGAACTTTTCTTTCCCACCCATAAAAAAGCAAGTATGACAATTAACGAAACGAGGGTATTTCTATTCCATTCACTGGAAAGCAGTTCAATAGTATAAGTTTGCATTAATTGGTCAGTTTGGTTTGAATAAATATAGTATTTATTCACATATCAACCTAACCCACAATAAATTAGACTCGTTATTATCCGAAAATATCGTTGAGAATTCCCGCTAATCGAATCCCTCCCTTGAGTAATTGAGTCCTTAATATTTCTTTGTAATCATAGGTGTACTCATATCCTAAAGAAGAATTTTCAGGGGTGGCTCTATAAATGGTTTCTACTAATTCATGTGATTCATCGATCCAATCTAAGACGGAACTAGTTTGGAGTTCCTTTTGAGTTTTCCAATTCTGCTTTGGGAAGTTAATCGCCCATTCGGTATAACTCATATTAAAGTATTCAATAAGATCGGTATCCCATACTCTGTGTAAATTGGTGTTTTTTCCAAACCACTTTAAACGAACACGATTACCTCCCCTATCAGCAGCTCTACCTGTATGCATGGGTTGGTGTAAATCACCAATAAAATGAACTAATAGTTTTAATTGAAACTCTTTATCTGCCTTAGAAGCACTTTTGTCTTTTAAAACATTAATAGCGTGCTGAATCCCCTTGTACAAATCACCCTTTGGATTGGATTTTGACTGATCGTATCCAACTCCTAGAGGCATATTGATATAGTGATACGGGCTATATGCGTCAAAGTGTTTATCTGATTTAATCTCATCTGGATAGGTAGAAACATATGCCAAAGAAGAACCATTGAGTAATTGAGTGATTGCTTTTTTCGCTTTCTTGTTTAAATATTGAGAAGCTATTTCTCCTACTACGCGATGTCCTGTTTGTCCCCAGTCATCTATAGAAACATTAGCAAATGAGATGTTCATCGAAATAATAAGAAGGGATACTAATCTGAGTTTCATAAGGCTGTTTTAAACATTAAATTTATGAATTTAGCCTCAGTTAAGCTGATTTAAAACTCAAAATATTTAAGAGAATTAACAGACAACTATCATAAGCCTTCTAAAAGTCTTAACTTTGCAAGCCTTAAAATTAGTTTATGGATTATCAGCACCTCTGTTTGGATTTAGATGGAACTACCTTAGCCTTAAAAAGTGATATCACTGACTTTTGCGCTAGGGTACTCACTGAGGTAAACAAGACAACAAAGGTGGTTTTAGTCTCGGCTCGCATTCCCTCAGGAATGGAATATATTCAAGAGAAGATACATGCCAAAAATCAAGCGATGATTTGTTATAATGGCGCTTATATCATCGAAAACAATAGCGTTATTCAAGATAGTTCACTGCCCCTAGAAAGTGTTTTAAAAGTCTATGAAATCTGTAAGAAGCATCAAATTGATCTAGGAATTTACTCTTATAACAATTGGTGGGTTCCTTCAGATTCAGAGCGCGTTCAAAAAGAAATAAACAACACTAAGACCCTTCCTGTCATTGAGCCTACTGAACGTTCTTTAAATCGTTTAAAAGAGCAACACAAAGGCGTTCATAAACTCATGCTGATGGGCACCAAGCAAACAGCTGATTCAGCTGAAAAGGAATTGGGAACCATAGGTGATCTCACTGTTTATCGCTCCAATGATACTCTTATAGAGATAGCTCCTTTAGGCATTAATAAATACAGAGCAATTGAAACCTTATTAGGTTCAGATTTAAGCAAGGTCATGGCTTTTGGCGACAATTACAATGATATTGAAATGATTCAAAATGTTGGACTAGGAGTAGCTGTTGACAACGCAAGAGCAAGTTTAAAAGAAGTAGCCGATTTTAAGGCAGGCTCTTGTAGGGATGATGGGGTAGCACATTTTTTAAACGACTATTTTAAGTTAGGATTTTAGACCTTAGGTTAATTTTCCTACTTTTAGTTCATGAATCAACCATTATTTACTGACGATACGATCGTATTCGGAATACTAGCCCTGTGTATTGGCTTTGTGTTTATCACTTCCTCATCAAAACTGACCTTTTGGAAAAAGTTCTACAGCTATATGCCTGCAGTACTCATGTGCTATTTACTCCCTTCCATACTCAGCAGTATGGGGCTTATATCGGATGCTCATTCCAATCTTTACTTTGTAGCGAGTAGATACTTACTTCCTGCATCACTAGTATTGATGACCCTTAGTATTGATTTAAAAGCAATAGCAAATTTAGGTTCTAAGGCATTAATTATGTTCTTTACTGGTTCCCTAGGAATCATTATAGGAGGTCCCATAGCCATATTGATAGTTTCACTTATTTCTCCTGAATCTGTAGGCGGAAATGATTTTGACGCCATCTGGAGAGGTCTTGCGACAATTGCTGGTTCTTGGATCGGTGGAGGAGCCAATCAGGCCGCCATGCTTGAAATCTTTCAATACAATCCAGAAAAGTACGGTGGAATGGTCCTCATTGATATCGTAATTGGAAATATATGGTTAGCACTCTTACTCTTAG
>DAIRFL010000170.1:0-4193 GCA_036795105.1 Flavobacteriaceae bacterium
CCTTTAATATGATTATTATCATTTTCTACAGCCTACTCCCCTCTTATCTTTGATAAATATTATTAAAATCAAATAAATTACATCATATGAAAACAACCAAATTCTTAACGCTAGTAAGCAGTTTGTTACTTCTATTAATAGTAGGTTGTAACAATGCTACTCAGAAAGCAGAGCCTGCAGCAAAAGCCGACCAACCAAGAACAGGTCAGGCATTTATTGATGATGATGCTCAAACTGTTTTGCATGTCGCAATTGGCTCTCCTGATCACACTACTTTAGTTGCAGCTGTACAAGCCGCTCAAGTTGAAAACGCTCTTGTAAACGTAGGTCCTCTAATGGTATTTGCCCCTACTAATGCAGCATTTGATAAGTTGCCTGCAGGAACTGTAGAAACCTTATTAAAAGAAGAAAATCTCGGACAATTAGCCGATATCCTTAAATACCACGTAACTCCTGGTAATTATTCTAAAGAGTTTTTGAAAAACTTTAAAAAACTTGGTCAAGCTAACAACCAAGATGTAATGGTAGAAGTTAAAGGAGATGACGTTTATGTAGGTGGTGCTAAAATTATCGCTAGTGTAAAAGCTAGTAACGGAATCGTACACGTAATTGACGGAGTAATGTTGCCTCCAGCAAAATAATAAAACCTAACCTTAATATTAAAATAACTAACAGATGAAAAAATATCTTTTACATTCATTAAGCCTTATGGGGGCTCTTGCGATGCTTGTCAGCTGTGGCAATCAAGGAGCAGGAAACCAAGGGGCTTTAAATTCTAGTGCTGCTTCTAAAGTATATGTAGCACCAGGTGAACACGATTCACATTACGCTTTTATTTCAGGTGGATTTAGTGGTCAAATGTCGGTTTACGGTCTTCCTTCTGGACGTCTTTTTAAAGTAGTTCCTGTGTTCTCACAAGATGCTGAAAAAGGGTACGGATACAACGAAGAAACCAAGCCTTTATTGAACACTTCTCACGGATTTATCCCTTGGGATGATTCTCACCACCCTGACATTTCTCAAACAAACGGGGTTGTCGATGGTCGTTATGTTTATATCAACGCCAACAATACTCCTCGTATCGCAAAAGTCGATCTAACTGTTTTTGAAACTACAGAAATTATTGAGATTCCTAACTCTGCTGGGAACCACTCTTCTTCTTTCGTAACTGAAAATTCAGAATACGTTGTTGCAGGAACTCGTTTTTCAGTTCCAGTACCTCAAAGAGACATGCCTATTAGTGAGTACAAAGGAAACTTTAAAGGAGCTCTTACCTTCTTAAAGATCAATCCTGACAACGGTCAAATGAGTATCAAATTCCAATTGATGATGCCAGGTTTTGACTATGACTTAGCTCACCCAGGACGTGGAAAATCTCACGGATGGTTCTTCTTCTCAACTTATAACACTGAGGAATCTAGTACATTAATGGAAGTTAATGCTTCTCAAAATGACAAAGATTTTATCGCAGCTGTTAACTGGAAAAAAATCGAAGAGTACGTAAACAATGGTGGTGGAACAAAATTACCATCTAACTACGCACATAACGTATACAGTGATGAAACACATATGGCTACTTCTACGATGATGAAAGAAGTAATCGCTATCGATCCTACTGAAGTACCAGGTGCTGTATTCTTATTACCAACTCCAAAATCACCTCACGGATGTGATGTTGATCCTTCTGGAGAATACATTGTAGGTAATGGTAAATTATCTGCTGACCTTACGATCCACTCATTTACAAAAATGCAAGATGCTATTGCTAATGAGAAATTTGACGGTGAAGCTTATGGAATTCCAGTCTTAAACTTCGAAGATGTATTAGCTGGATCTGTTGTTCAAGCAGGTTTAGGTCCTTTACATACAGAATTTGACGGAAAAGGAAATGCCTATACTTCTTTCTTTATCACTTCTGAAGTTGTAAAATGGAAATTAGGTACTTGGGAAGTATTAGACAGACAGTCTACTTACTACTCTATCGGTCACTTGATGATTCCTGGAGGAAACTCTGCTCAACCATTCGGTAAATACTTAGTAGCGATGAATAAGATTACTAAAGACCGTTACTTACCTACTGGTCCTGAGGTAACTCAATCAGCGCAATTATTTGATATTTCTGGAGACAAAATGGAACTCTTATTAGACTTCCCAACTGTTGGTGAGCCTCACTACGCAGCAGGTATTCCAGCTGAATTAGTAGCTCCAAATTCAAGAAAATTATTCAAGTTAGATGAAAACAAGCACCCTTATGCTACACTTAAAAATTCAGATGCAAGAGTAGTAAGAGACGGAAATACCGTTCATGTTTATATGACTATGATCCGCTCTCACTTTACTCCTGATAATATTGAAGGAATTAAAGTTGGTGATAAGGTGTACTTCCACATCACAAACCACGAACAGGATTACGACGTACCTCACGGATTCTCTATTATCGGAGCAAACAATTCTGAGATACTCATTATGCCTGGTCAAACTGAAACACTCTTATGGGAACCTAAACAAGTAGGGGTATGGCCATTCTACTGTACAGATTTCTGTTCTGCACTTCACCAAGAAATGCAGGGATACGTGAGAGTATCAGCTAAAAACTCAAACGTTCCTTTAAAATTCTCATTAGGAGAATAAACTAAAAAAGAATAAAAAACAACCTCATTCAAACCAAGCGGGTACGGTTTCATCCTGCCCGCTTTTTTAATAAACAATCTTATGAAAAAGGCAGGCTTAATCATGATTATTGGAACACTTTTACTCAGTGGTTTATTCGTGTTTCCTCTTTGGCAAATCATGCTCGGTGCTCCCCAATATCCAGAACCACTCGGAATTAACATCCATTTAGACGGCTTACAAGATGTTAATGAATTTGATATTCAAAATATCGATGGACTCAACCACTATATCGGAATGAAGACACTTCCAAAACCAGAAGATATGTGGGAATTTGATGTCTTTCCAAAAGTAATCTTAGGAATGATTGCTTTAGGGGTGCTCTTTGGTCTTTTTGGATACCTCAAAAAGCTTTCTGCTAACTGGTTCTTAGGATGGTTTATTTTGATGTCTGTTTTGGGAATAATGGGGATGTATGACTTTAATCTATGGCTGCTCGACTACGGAACAGATTTAGATCCGCATGCCATTATCAAATTAAAAGATGCTGCTGGAAATTTAATCACCTATAAACCACCCTTATTCGGACACCAAAAACTCTTGAATTTTGATGTGACTTCACTGCCACATATAGGTGGATACCTTATGTTTGCAGGTATGTCACTGGTGCTTTATGCATTTTATCTTGGTAAGAAGGCTAAATAAAAAAATGTATCTTTAGTCTATGATTAAAAAAATAGCTCTTAGTGTTTTCACAGCGGTATTGATGTGGAATTGTTCGATAGCTCCTAAAGAAATTGCCTATGGTTCAGAGGCTTGTCACTACTGTAGAATGACGGTAGTCGATCAACAACACGCCTCACAATTGGTTACCAAGACCGGAAAAGCCTTTTCTTTTGACGCTGTAGAATGCCTTGTCAACTATCTGAGTGACCATCCTGGAATTGAAGCGGAAGGATTAGTCCTTGTCAACAGCTTGGATCAACCAGGGGTACTCACAGATGCGAAAAGCGCGAGCTATTTAATCAGCCCTAATTTACCCAGTCCTATGGGAGCTAACTTAACGGCTTTTACATCTGAGGAATCAGCCACAAAAGCTTTGGACACCTATAGTGGTATCCTTTATAGTTGGGAGTCTCTATTAACTGAGTTAAATCAATAACAATAGTAGATGGAAGAATTATACTCCATAGGTCTAACTATGCCCAAAAGCAACTCATAAACAAATGAAACAGTCCTTTTTTTATATACTGCTTTTATGTTATAGCTTCCATCTTTGGGGTCAGCAAACCCATAGGGTTTGTAGTGATTGTGAACTTCAATCGATAAAAGCCGCCATCGCAATTGCAAAAGCTCACGACAGCATTCTTATCCAAAAGGGGGAGTATAAGGAGTATGACATTTTAATCGATAAACCCCTACAGATTATCGGAGAGGATTTTCCGACCATTGACGGAGAAGACAAAGGTGAAATTATCACCGTCATCGCCGATAGTGTCAGCATAAAAAATCTTTTTATCAAAAATGTTGGAACGAGTTACACTAAAGACTACGCTGCGATTCGAATTAAGGAAAGCAAGTAC
>DAIRFL010000171.1:0-4176 GCA_036795105.1 Flavobacteriaceae bacterium
TGAATTTTTCTCTCTGAATTCTGAAGGAGTCATTCCAGTTTGATTCTTGAAACTGACAAAGAAGCTACTCTTAGAAGCAAAGCCTGCTCTCTTGCCTATTTCTTCGATTGAAAGATCATTGTAATCGGGATTAGTCAAAGCGTTTTTTATCCATTCGATACGATATCCTAATTTATAAGCCGGAAAGGATGATTCGTAAACGTATTTAAAACAAAACGTAATTTGATGACTGGGGACCTTTAATGCCTTCGCGAGATCCACCCTAGAAAACTTCTTTTTTAAGAAGGGTTGTTTTTCTACAAAATAGGCATCAATTCTATTTTTTAAGTCATCGTAAAACGGATTGTTAGTATATAGTTCATCTGGATCGATGGGCTTGTAGGATACCTTAGATATTCCGTAAAGAATCGACGGGAAGAACATTAAACTCAATCCCATCAAACAGATTCCAAAAGCGGAGATTCCCAATAAAACTGAATTGATCATGGTGAAAAATTCTCCAGTTGAAAATAAATTAATAATGTAGAAAACGTAGGATACAGTTGTAATGACTACCAATATATGGAAGAGCACTAACCATCGAATACTTCGTTTGCGATCGTCTTCGCTATTGGCAATGTCTTTTTGGTAGTAAAAGTTTCTAAATGTAAATAGGTTGTAAAATGCGTAACCTAAAACGGATCCAATTCGAATGACATAGTTTCCAAGTGGGTGGAAAAACAGATGAAATTCAGCATTCTTAAATTCAGCTGGTGAGTCGTACAAACTTTGAATAAGTTCTTGTTTGTATTCAAAACTAGAAAATAAATAGCCACTAATTCCAATTAGGTCTATGGCAAATGGAATTAAATGTACTAAGTCAAATTTATTGAGCTTCTTTCTAGGATGAAGATTTTGACGAACATAGAGGTATATAATCGGTCCTACTAATAAGTAAATAGGAGTGAAGTTGATGTAGAATACAGCTCCCCAGTAAACATCTCTTAAATTAACAGTGATAAAATGGGTTAGTCCGTATAAACTAAAAATCAATAAAAAGATGCTAATGTAAATCGCATTATTCTGTTTATTGTAGTTGAAAATAGCCAAGATGATTGCTACTAAGGCAGTTATGCTTATGATAAGTGAAAAGACCATAGAGGGGTGTTTTTGAAATTACAAGTTCTAAATTTAAAACTAATTTTCAAAACTCTTGACATTTGTCAACAAAAAATACTCTTTTTGTAATAATATTAAATTAAAATACTGCTCGTTTGGAGCAGTATTTTAATTTAAAATAGGGGTTTTATTTACCTATTAATGACCTTCGTGCATTTGGTGGTCCATGTCATCTTCAGAATGGCTCTGGCTCATTTCCATACTGTGATCGTATTGACAACACTTTGGTAAGTTTTGATAAGACGCATCTTCTGCACTCATTTGATCAGTATCATAACCAGATGCTGCAATAGCGTGGTGTATTGCCATTTGATCAGTCATTTCAGAGTTGAACGCTACATCTATCTTTTTGAGTTTTACATCCCAATTCGCATGAGTGACACCAGCAATTCCCAATGCCGCAGTTTCAATTGTTTTCTTGCACATTTCGCAATTACCTCTAACTCCAAAGCTAGCCTGAGTATTCGCTTCAATTACTGCAACTTCTTGTGTTGTTTCAGCAGTTTGACTTTTGTTGTCTTTACAGCTAATCATTGTAACTGCGACTAATAGTGAAGCATAAATTACTTTTTTCATTTTAATAGTGTTTAATGTTAAATATTGAGTTTATAATTATTGATTAATCATAGATGTTTTACCAGCTAACTGAGCAGCTGCATCTATTACAAAAGTTCCATTTTTGACAATTTCTTCTCCAATTTCGAGTCCTTTTTCTATGGCATACCAATCTCCTCTTCGGTCTAATAGAGAAACTTCACGAAGTGAGTAGGTTGGAGCAGTTGGGGATTTTACATAGACCAAGGATTGTTTTCCTGTCCACAACACAGCCGATGCAGGAATAAGAATTGATTTAGTTGATTTTGTCACCGCTTTAGCTCTTACAAACATCCCTGGTTTTAAAGCTCCATCAGCGTTAGAGATACTAGCTCTTACTTTAGTGATGCGCTTATTAGTGTCCAAAATCGGATCAATAAAATCGATCTGTGCGGTTTTCTTTTTATTTGATAAGGCATCGATGGTCAAGTCTATTAGTTGTCCTTTTTTAAAATGATTAATATCGGATTCGTAGACTTCTAATTCCACCCATACAGTATTTAAACTTACAGCAGAAAGGATTTTTTGACCAGCTTTGATCCAATCACCTTCTTTTGAAAACACCTCTGTAATAGTTCCAGATTGTTTTGCATAGATGGAGATTGAATTTTGTACGGTTTTACTATCTAGGAATTCCTCTATTTGAGCTTCATTAAAATTCCAATTCTCAAATTTTTGTACTACTGCATTATAAAGATCAGCTTCAGTATCCTTTGCTTTCGCTAAACTGAAGAGTTCTTGTTGAGCAGCGATGAGCTCTGGTGAATAGAGTTTTGCGATAAGGCTCCCTTTTTGAATATTAGTTCCAGGGCTTGGATTTGCTAAATAATCTATTCTCCCTGAAACGTAAGAAATCTCACTGAATTGCTCGTCGAGATTAGCCTTAAGGGTACCTGATAGTTCTATATTGTCGTTTGACTGTTGTCCTTCAGAGATTACATAAGTACTGAGTTGTGCTGCTTTTGCAGCATCCTCTGTCAATAAGAGTAAACTTGGATCGAGGCCTCCATTTTCTTCCATTGGAGTCAGATCCATACCACAAATAGGACAACTGCCTTTAGTTTCTGATACAATTTGTGGGTGCATAGAGCAACTCCATAAACCACTGTGCTCGTGTTCTTCTGCGATTGTAGTAGGTTCATTGGAGTTTGATTTTGGAATAGCAATACCAATGATTAATCCGATAAGGATTAACAGTGCAATTTGTAAGTATTTATTTTGAATCAGTTTCATGATTTAAGATTTTGATTTAAATAGTGATGTAAATTTTCTCCAGCGTACTGAGGTAGCATACCAGAGTGTGAAACCAGAAAGAACCGTTAAAAGTCCTAATAGTGAGAAGCTTCTAAGTAGTAGCGTGTTAAAGTCATCTCTAGTTTGATAATCCATTGTATGGGTCATCCACAAAAAGTCAAACCATCTCCAGGCTCTATATCGAACCGTTTGAAAACGACCGTCCTTTTGAGTGATATATGCCTTTAAAGCAGCGTCGTTATTATAGGATATCACATAGGCTGGGAGTGTACCTCCTCGGTATTCGTGATGATTATCGGTTTCTTTTATAAGCTCAATAGAGGCAACTTCTAAATGAGGTTGCATTCGCTCTTTAGCAATTGATAGCGCTTCTTCTTCATTGATGAATTCTTTTGGACTTCCATCGATAGCCGAATACAATTGTTTGTTATTGATCCAGTAAAAAGGCTTATTATCAATCGTTCTCAAATCAATGGATCTGATTCCTGAAGCTTCTTTCAGTTGTTCCAGTCCGATTAAATTTTGATATTCAGGAGCCTTGTATTCCATATTCTTAAAATGGTCTCCGTGAATTTCATCGATGTCGGTCCAGCTGAAATACAAACCACTAATGGTCCAAAACAAGAATTGAATTCCTATAAATACCCCGAAATATCGGTGAATTTTTCTGATGGTTGTCTGCGTTTTTCTCTTCATGTTAGCTTAATTTTTTGGTTCTTAGTCGAAGTGAGTTAGTGATTACTGAAAATGAACTAAAACTCATAGCTGCAGCTGCAATCATAGGGGAGAGCAATAGTCCGAAAAAAGGATAAAGGACTCCCGCTGCAATAGGAATTCCTATGAGATTGTATACAAATGCAAAGACAAAGTTTTGATTGATGTTTTTTACAACTGCTTGACTGAGTCTTTTTGCTTTTGCAATTCCAGAGAGTTGTCCACTAACAAGGGTGATGGAGGCACTGTCTATTGCCACATCGGTTCCTGTCCCCATGGCAATTCCTACATCTGATTGTGCAAGTGCTGGAGCGTCATTGATACCATCTCCTGCCATTGCAACGACCTTGCCTTCTTCTTGAAGTTTTTTAATGATTAAGAGTTTGTCTTTTGGAAGGCATTCTGCTTGAAGGTGTTCAATGCCTAATTGTTTTGCAATATGTGCTGCTGTAAGAG
>DAIRFL010000172.1:0-4173 GCA_036795105.1 Flavobacteriaceae bacterium
GTCTACCAATTCCACCACTCGAGCCTATTTACTTAAAAAGTAATAGATTTTATAAAGAGCGAAAAACGGGGCTCGAACCCGCGACCTCAACCTTGGCAAGGTTGCGCTCTACCAGCTGAGCTATTTTCGCGTCATGTAAAGAACATTCATCTTTTGGATGAGGATGCAAATTTAAAACAATTATCTAAATCCCAAAGGAAAATATTCAAAAAAGAAAACTTTTATTTAGTAGCGATATAAGAATCGTATACTTGAACATTTTTCCAAAGATGTTGAGCTCTTTCAATAAACTCTAAATGAATAGGATCCGTTTGATATTCATCTTGAGATTCCTTTGATTCAAAGTTGAGAACAAGGCTGTATTGATACGTATTATCCACTACCTCCCTAGGAGTTCCTGCAGGTGTTCCGATGTGTTTAGAGATCGGCTGTGGAATTTTATCCATAAAGCGTTCTAATTCACTGAGTAATTGTTCTTGTTCCTGGGTATTATCTGGATTGTTCATCCAAAAGAATACCACGTGATAAAAAGGTCCTTGTGTGTTATTCATATTGTTGTTTTGAGGGTTGTTACACGATAAAATAAATGCTGAAATACTAAGTATTAATAAGAGTTTTTTCATTTGTTAGAGAGTTTGTTTTTAATGGTATTGAGCTTGTTTAAGGCTTCAACAGGGGTGAGGTTATTAATGTCCGTTTCTAGAAGTTCTTCTTTGATGGCTTCAAGGGTAGGATCATCGAGTTGGAAGAAACTCAATTGCATATCTTCAGCGAGCTCATTGATGCTTTCTGATCGATGTTCAGTTCCATGAGTTGCTTCTAGTTTTTTTAAGATGGCATTGGCTTTATTGAGTACTTGCTTTGGCATTCCAGCCATTTTAGCTACGTGAATTCCAAAGGAGTGCGCTGATCCACCAGGAACGAGTTTGCGTTTAAATAGGACTTTGTCCTTGAGTTCTTCGATGGAAACATTGTAGTTGTGAATACGATCAAACTGTTTTTCCATCTCATTGAGTTCGTGATAGTGGGTTGCGAATAGGGTTTTTGGTCGCTCCTTAGATTGGTGAAGGTATTCTGCAATGGCCCAGGCAATGGAAATTCCGTCATAGGTGGAGGTTCCTCTTCCAATTTCATCTAAGATGATCAAGGAACGATCACTGAGGTTGTTGAGAATGCTAGCAGTTTCATTCATCTCCACCATGAAGGTCGATTCCCCTTTAGAAATATTATCACTGGCACCAACTCTTGTAAAAATCTTATCGACGATTCCAAGATGCGCTTCTTTAGCTGGCACAAAAGATCCCATCTGAGCAAGAAGAACGATGAGTGCTGTCTGCCTCAACATAGCCGACTTACCACTCATATTAGGTCCTGTGATGACAATGAGTTGTTGCTTTTCTCGATCTAAAAAGAGATCATTAGCAATATAGGCTTCATCAATTGGTAATTGTCTTTCAATAACCGGATGCCTTCCCTCTTTGATGTCAATTGTGTATGTGTTATCGAGTTGCGCTGGATGATAGTCATTTTCATGAGCTAACATTGCAAATCCATTTAAGCAATCAATCTGTGCTAAAATATGTGCATTCTGCTGTACTTCCTTGATATAGTTTTGAGTCTGTGTAACCAGCTCAGCAAAGAGTTGTTGCTCTAAGCTTAAAATCTGTTCTTCGGCTCCGAGTATCTTCGTCTCGTATTCCTTGAGCTCCTCAGTGATATAACGCTCTGCATTGACTAGCGTTTGTTTTCTGATCCACTGCTCAGGGACCTTGTCTTTGTGGGTGTTTCTTACTTCGATATAGTATCCGAAAACATTGTTGGAGGCAATTTTTAAAGCTCCAATACCGGTACGTTCTGTTTCGCGAACCAGCATTTGATCTAAGTAATCTTTGCCTGAGTAGGCAATCCCTCTTAAATCATCTAATTTCTCATTAAAGCCTTCTTGGATGGTCGTTCCTTTTCCAATGACCACCGGAGCTTCTTCGTTTAGACATTGATCAATTTTTGTAATCAAATCATCTAATCGGTGTATTTTTTTAGCTAGCTGTTGAATGGCCTTTTGCTCAGCAGTTTCAAGCGTTTCTTTAATTGGAATAATCGATAAAAGAGATCGTTTTAACTGAACCAGTTCTCTAGGGCTAATCTTTGTGGCAGCAACTTTAGAGATTAATCGTTCAATGTCTCCCAATTGTTTTAACTCTTCACCGATACGATCACTTATGCTGTCATCGTCGTAGAAGTATTGAACAATTTCTTGTCGCTGTTGAATCTGCTCTAAGTTCTTCAAAGGAAGCGCTAGCCATCGTTTGAGAAGTCTTCCTCCCATTGGAGACAAGGTCTTATCGATAATTTGCAATAGGGATACTCCCTGTGCATAGGAGGTCTGATAGAGCTCTAAATTATCGATGGTAAATCGATCCATCCACACATAATCGTCATTGGCAATACGCTTGATGGTATTGATATGTCCTATTTTGTCGTTCTGTGTCTCTGAAATATAATGCAAGCTCACTCCAGCTGTGATCATCCCTAAAGAATAGTCGTCAATCCCAAATCCTTTAAGGGAATTGGTCTTAAAATGAGCGGTGAGTTTTTCAAAGGCATAATCCTCACTAAAGGCCCAATCTTCCATATAGAAATAATGGTGTTGGGTTCCAAATAGATTGGTAATTTTTGTCCTTTGAGGTTTTGCTACTAGTATTTCTGAAGGCGAGAAATTTTCAATGAGTTTGTCGATTTGTTCTCTGTTCCCTTGATAAGTTAAAAATTCACCTGTTGAGATATCCACAAATGATATTCCAAATAGGTCTTTATGCTCATAGAGTGCTGCCAAAAAATTATTGCTCTTCGATGAGAGAATATCATCGTTAAAAGCCACTCCAGGAGTTACGAGTTCAGTTACTCCTCTTTTGACAATCTTCTTAGTCATTTTAGGGTCTTCCAACTGATCACATATAGCAACTCTACAACCAGACTTTACCAATTTGGGTAAATAAGTGTTGAGTGAGTGATGTGGAAAGCCTGCTAATTCAGTTTTGTCTCCTCCATTGTTTCTGTGGGTGAGAACAATGCCGAGAATTTCAGCAGCCTTGATGGCATCTGACCCAAAGGTCTCGTAAAAGTCTCCTACTCTAAAGAGTAGTAATGCATCGGGATATTTGGTTTTAATCCCGTTGTACTGCTTCATGAGCGGACTTACTTTCTTATTTGTTACTTTTTGAGCCAAAAGTGAATAATTCGTTTAATTTTGTAGTGGTTTTTAAGAAACAGCAATGTACTATTTTAGAAGGCCAAAGCAAATAGTTGTTAATATTTTAGAATAACTTCAGTTTATGCGTAAACTAGCCAATGAGGAATTAAATCGATTGAGTGTAGAAGAATTTAAAACTACTTCAAAAATACCTGTGGTAGTTGTATTAGATAACATTCGTTCACTCAACAATATAGGATCGGTATTTAGAACTTCAGATGCCTTTTTAATCGAAAAGATATACCTCTGTGGAATCACCGCTAAACCACCCCATAAAGATATTCACAAGACTGCTCTAGGAGCTACTGATAGTGTTCAGTGGGAATACGCTGCATCAACCTTAGAGGTGATTGAGGATCTAAAGAAGAAATCCTACTGTTGTGTCTCAATAGAGCAAGCAGAACACGCATCGATGTTGGATAGTTACAGTATTGAGAATCAGCCTTATGCTTTAGTTTTTGGAAACGAAGTGATGGGAGTAGATCAAGAGGTAGTATCGGCCTGTGATCAGGTTATTGAAATCCCTCAATCGGGAACCAAACACTCCTTGAATATATCAGTTAGTGCTGGGCTTGTACTTTGGGAATTCTACAAGCACTTTAAATCTTAAGAGAAAAGTTGACTATCGTTTTCACTAATTCCTGGTAATCTTCCTCAGAATTCAAAAAGTCCATTTGAGAAGCATCTACTTTTAAGATGGGATGTGAACTTGTTTCAAAATAGAGGTGATAGGCAGCTGCGATTTGTTCCAAATACTCCTTTTGAATTTGCTGTTCATAGGGGCGTCCTCTTTTAGCAATATTGCCCAAGAGTTTTTCGGTTGGTTGATCTAGGTAGAGGTATACATCTGCTGCTCTGAGCTGCTGATGTTTGAGCTCAAAAAGGGATTTGTAATTATAATAATCTTCCTGGTCAAGGGTTAT
>DAIRFL010000173.1:0-4171 GCA_036795105.1 Flavobacteriaceae bacterium
TCCTTTAACAAGGCAAATTCGGCGACGTCAGAATTAGATCTAATTATTAATTCTCTTTTCACCATAATTAATATGTTGTTATTCAGCCTTGATGGCTAAATAATGGATTAAACAATGCGAAAACGAAACAGCTGTTTCGCCAAAATTCTATTGAATTTTTATGTCAAAGAACGTAAATGTAAAAAGTGAAAAAGTAGTTTAATCAAACTACTTTTTCTTGTGGCGGTTTGCTCTTCTGCGTTTCTTACGCTTGTGAGTAGCTACCTTATGTCTTTTTCTTTTCTTACCACTTGGCATAGACTCTCGTTTTAATTGTTATTAATATTATTTTACTGCTACATTGCTCTTAACACCCTCTACAAATACTTTTGCAGGTTTAAAAGCTGGTATATTGTGAGCTGGAATTTTGATAGTCGTATTTTTTGAAATATTTCTTCCAGTTTTTTCAGCTCTTGTTTTGATGATAAAGCTACCAAAACCTCTTAAGTATACGTTTTCTCCAGACTCTAAAGAAGCTTTAATTTCTTCCATAACAGCTTCTACTGTTGCCTGAACATCACCTTTTTCAATTCCTAATTTTTCTGAGATCTTATTAACTATGTCTGCTTTTGTCATGTGTAACTTATTTTGAAAATCGTATGTATTTTTAGGGAGGCAAATATAACAATTTTATATCTAATTAAACTATTTATAGTTTTTATTTTATGTTTCTAATTCAATACTTTTGAGGCAATTAGGAAAATTTATGGCATTTAGAAGTGAAATTTTAGCCTGGTATAAAGAAAACAAACGCGACCTTCCCTGGAGAACCAATAAGAATCCTTATAGAGTATGGCTTAGTGAAGTAATCCTTCAACAGACTAGAGTAGAACAAGGAATGCCTTATTTTTTGAATTTTGTAGAGCGATATCCAAGTCTCGAGGATCTGGCAAAAGCCTCTGAAGATGAAGTTTTAAAACTCTGGCAGGGGTTGGGATATTATTCCAGGGCTCGGAATATGCTCTTTACGGCCAAGTATGTGCAGAGTGAATTAGGGGGTGTGTTTCCAAAGACAGCAAAGGAATTACTACAATTAAAGGGAGTGGGAGCATACACTGCTAGTGCTATTGCTTCGATTTGTTTTAATGAACCCGTAGCAGTAGTCGATGGTAATGTATACAGAGTCTTAGCCAGGTATTTTGGCGAAACACTTCCGATTAATAGTACGGAAGGGATCAAGGTCTTCAAGGAACTCGCCAATACGGTAATGGACAAGGAACAGCCTGGTGATTACAATCAAGCTATTATGGAGTTTGGGTCGCTTCAATGTAGTCCGGTGAATCCAAATTGTGACAGCTGTCCATTATCAAATAGCTGTAGCGCCTTGGCGACTAGTAGGATTGATCAATTGCCCTTAAAGCTCAAAAAGACAAAAGTGCAAACAAAGTATTATAACTATATGGTCATTCTAGATTCAAATGAAGGTGTCCTTATAGAACAGCGAACCGGGAAGGGGATATGGAAGGGCTTGTATGAGTTTCCGCTTTTAGAGACTGACCAAAAGGCCACGGTCGATCAAATTAAGTCCTATTTAGCATCCCTTCCCTATGTTAAAGAGTACGAAATGAGTCTCTATAATGAAACCCCAATAAGCCATAAACTATCACATAGAAAGCTACTTACTCACTTTTGGATTGTCGAACTCAACTATAAGAATGAAAAGGCTGTTCCTAAGTCACAATTGACTAACTTTGCAGTTCCAGTTTTAATTGCTAATTTTCTAAAAGCATTTAAAATTTACTAACTTTAGCTATAAATAATTATTATGAGTGGAACACTTAATAAGGTGATGTTGATTGGTCATTTAGGAGATGATGTAAAACTTCACTATTTCGAAGGAGGAAATTGCATCGGAAGATTTCCATTGGCAACCAATGAAACCTATACCAACAGACAAACTGGGGAGAAGGTTAGTAATACCGAATGGCACAATATTGTTGTCAGAAACAAGGCTGCTGAAATCTGTGAAAAATACCTTTCCAAAGGAGATAAGATCTATGTAGAAGGAAGATTAAAGACCAGACAATGGCAGGGAGAAGATAACCAAACGCGTTACACGACTGAAATTCACGTAAATGATTTTACGTTCTTGACTAATAAAGGAGAGTCTGCAGATGTGAATCCAGCTTCTTCTCAAGCAGCTAGTCCAGCATCGCAAGCACCGACTACTCCAGCCGCTCCTCAACCAAGTTCGACCGTAGAAGAAGAAGACGATTTACCATTCTAACTAATCTAAATTGGACCCCGAACCGAATATTTTAGCTTTAGCAACTGAGTCTTATTGGAATGAGACCAATCTTATTTATTTGGTTGTTCTCCTATTGCTTATTTTTTGTTCAGCATTGATTTCTGGATCTGAAGTGGCCTTTTTTGGCCTGTCTAAATCCGAAGTTGATGAGCTGGTTGAAACCAACTCCACTAGAGCTAAATTAGTGGTTCAACTTCAAGAAAAACCCAAAAAGCTTCTAGCGAGTATTCTCATAGCAAACAATTCGATTAATATCGCAATAGTACTGCTCTTTAGTTCGTTGATGGATGGTTTGTTTGAGAAGCCTCAACTTCTATTTAATATAATCGACCTCAAATTTTTTGTAGAGGTTATCGCAGTGACCTTTTTGATCTTGATGTTTGGAGAAATTCTTCCAAAGGTTTATGCCAATAGAAACAGAAAGAGTTTTGCACTACTGATGGTATACCCCTTAAAGGTGGCAGATTTTATATTTGCCCCACTGAGTATTCCAATGCGATCTATCAGTTTGTTCTTTCACAAGCGATTCGGAAAACTTAAGTCCAATATCAGTGTTGATCACCTTTCACAAGCATTAGAACTCACTTCAGATGAAGCTACCACCTATGAAGAACAAAAGATCTTACAGGGAATTGTTTCGTTTGGAAATACAGATACCAAACAGGTAATGCGTCCTCGAATGGACATCTTCGGCCTCAGCCACGATCTGAAATTTACAGAAGTACTGAAGGAAATTACCCAACACGGATTTTCAAGAGTACCTGTGTATAAAGAAAATATCGATACTGTTTTAGGGGTTCTTTACATCAAAGATTTATTGCCTTATTTAGACCGCAAACAATTTAATTGGGTGGAACTCATCAGAGATCCTTATTTCGTTCCAGAGAACAAGAAATTAGATGATTTGCTCAAGGAATTTCAGGATATGAAAAACCATTTGGCCGTTGTAGTTGATGAGTTTGGAGGGACTTCTGGAATAGTGACCTTAGAGGATATCATCGAAGAAATTGTAGGGGATATCTCTGATGAATTCGACGATGAAGATTTGGTGTTTTCAAAGTTAGATGAGTACAATTACGTATTTGAGGGAAAAACAACGCTGAAGGATTTTTACAAGGTAATTGAGTTAGAGGACGACACTCTTTTTGAAGAACAAAAAGGAGAATCTGAAACCCTAGCAGGATTTGTATTAGAACTCTCCAAGAGTTTTCCAAAAAGAGCAGAAGTCATCCCTTTTAATCGCTATAAGTTCAAGGTAGAAAGTCTTGATAAGCGACGAATTAAGCAGATAAAAGTAACGCTTCCCAAAAATGCTTAAACGGCTATTTCTAATACTGCTTATAGTGATGGGAATATCCTGTAATCAGAGGGAATACTATCCAAAACCCCATGCTAAATTAGCCCTGGAGTATGCAACTCCAATTCCTCAAACCTATAAAAATGATCGATTTGAATTTGCGTACAACAATCAGGCGCGGTTTATGTCCACCTCAAAACAATCCTTTAGCTTTTACTACCCTGAACTGAAGGCATCGGTCTTTATGTATTATTTAGATCTTTCAGAGGGAATTGAAAAGCGAATATTTGACTTGGAACAAAAGGTAGCGGATCATCAAAAAATGGCTTCTGAAATCATGATGCATCCCTTTGTAAATCCAAAGTCAGAGAGCAGGGGAGCCCTTTATGAAATCAAAGGAAACGCAGCTTCTCAGGCCCAGTTTTACATATCAGATAACAAGAATCACTTTATTCACGGAGCTCTTTATTTTAAGACCAAACCCAATTATGATTCCATCTTACCAGCGGCAAATTACGTGATGGAAGATCTCAAAGATTTTATGGAATCCATTCGTTGGAACTAGGATGATTTCATAACTTTAGGGC
>DAIRFL010000174.1:0-4157 GCA_036795105.1 Flavobacteriaceae bacterium
GATGTAGCTAAGATGTCCCATTTGTCAAAATTGAAATGAATCATATCAATTTCAAAGAATTTTGCTAAATCATCACCCTCAGCAAGAGCTTCAACACTCTTTTTAAGTTCAATATCACCTAAATCTACAATTCCAAATGGCTTTGAAGAAAGTTCGATCTCTTTAGATTCATAACCTTCTTTTTTCAATGCTAAAACAAGTTTAGATGCTGAAGCGTAATTAAAAGAAAATTGACCATCTGCAGCAGAATAACCGTGTGCAGGATCAGTATTTAATTTGTTTAAATCTAAATCAACTTCAGAAAGTGGATTACCTTCGAAAACGACGCGTCCTACAATTTGCCCTTTAGGAGTGAAATCTAAGGCTTTATCGTGTTTAAACACGTAGATGTCATCAGAAGATTCTCCTGCTCTATTAGAGGCTAAGAATCCGTGAGATGGCTCACAGTAAATCAATGAAAAGTCATCTTGATTTGAATTGTAATTTGATCCTAAATTAACCAGTACTGCTTGAGCAGCATCTACATCAATTCCAAATAAATCAAATCCACCATACCCTTTATGACCATCTGATGAAAAGATCAATTGATCCAAAGGAGTCACTTGTGGAAAACTCTCTCTCCCAATAGTATTTACAGATGCACCTAAGTTTCTAGGTTCTGAAAAATTACCATCCTGATCGATATCCACTACATAAATATCAGAAGATCCGAATCCACCTGGACGATCAGAACTGAAGTACATTTTAGTTCCATCAGCATTCAGTGCAGGGTGAGCAGTATTAAATCCATCTCCATTAAAAGATAGGGCTCCTTGATGAACCCAACGATTCCCTTTTTTATTAAACTGATGGATTTTCAAAATCTCAACAACTCCCTCTGTGGTGTAATTTGAACCGTTTCCTCCTAGAGTTAAATACAAGCGTTCTCCGCTTGGATCCACAGCCACTGAACCTTCGTGGTAAGCCGTTAATCGAGGAAAAACTACCTCCTCTTCATAATCTTCGTCTAAAGACTTTTTATAAAGAGTGTACAAGTCCTTTCCAGACCAATTATCATCGCTTTTATCAATATTTCTATTAGAAATAAAATACAGTGATTTATTGTGAACAGTAGAAGGGTACTCACTTAAATTAGTTTTTAAAGTATTCTCTAATTCAATACTAGGTCTTTCAGTAAAATAATCACTAAAAGTAGCAATAGCATCAGAAGAATCATCTGCTGAAAATTTATCGTAATATATTGCTGCTTTCTTATCATTTCCAGAAGCTTCTAATGATTTTGCAAATCTCAAATAATAAATAGCTGAAACATCTGAAGTAGCATTGATATAGGTTTCATAATGAGAAACAGCCTTTACATATTCTGAATTAAAATAATAGGCATCTGCCAAACTCTTGTGAATCTCAGCAGAGTCATATCCTTTGCTCAAAAGACTTTCGTAAAGTTGAGCTGCTTCATTATATGCCTTAGCTTCATAAAGTTTGTCTGCAGTTGACTGTTTTTGAGCAACAACTATATTGCTAGTCAAAAAAAGTGTAGTAACGTATAGGTAATATTTTAGTCCTTTCATCTTAGAAAAATCTTGGAGATTGAAGTTTTAACTTATTGAGTAATGAGAATTCATAACGGAGAAATAATTCGTGTGAACCCTTATTAAATTGTTGTAATTCGGTAGCTTCACGATCGTAGCTATATCCAATTAACATCTGTGGACTTATCTGAAATGCAGTCATCACAGAATAAGCTGTATTGATTCTATAAGTAAGTCCTATTTGAACTTTATCTTCAATTAACAAGTTCCCTGAGATATCAAACTGTTGAACCACCTCTGGAACTGATCTATAAAAAATTGAAGGCTTGAATTTAAATTGAGGACTTAAATCAAATACATAACCCGCTGTAAAATAAACATGGCTCCAATCCTCTGCTTGATAATTAGTAGCTGTGTCGTAATGTCTATTACTAAAAATGTAAGGAACCGAACCTCCGATATACATACGATCAGTATAATAGAAGAAACCAACCCCAAAGTTGGTTACTAAAGGTCGATCGATGTTTGCATATAAATAAGCATCATCTTGATATTGATTGATTCCAGATAAGTCGACATCTAGTTTATCCACTGTTCCCTTAATTCCAAAAGCCAATTTTCCGACTAATCCAACTTTGAGGTGGTAGGCCCAATCAAAATTCAATGTTGTTGATCGAATAGGCCCAACTGATTCAGTAATAGCATTAAAGCCTAGACCAACCTTCTGGTTGTTTAAGAGTGTCTGAAAACCAACATATGAGGTCTTTGGAGCTCCATCCATCTCCACCCATTGTGAGCGATGATGAAGGTATAAGCTACTCACCCCTCTAGACCCAGTGTAGGCTGGATTAAACAATGCCGGGTTAAACATATATTCTGAGAACAAAGTCTCCTGTTGAGCAAATGAGGATTGAACAACAATAAAAATTAAAATGTATTTTAAAAACTTCATGTTTATCTATTTAAGTAAAGGTACCCTTGTTTGTTTCTGTAAACTCCATCTTCGTTATACTTGAGTAAGTAGTAATATACTCCTGAAGGAAGTGATCCTCCTCCAGTTTTATAACCTCTAAAGAATTTACCGTTAATTCCATAACCGTCTGTTTCGTACACTTTAGTACCCCAACGGTTGTATATTTTCAGATTGTTATCTGGATAAAGCTCAATATTTCTGATTGTGAATACATCGTGTAAACCGTCTCCGTTTGGAGTTAAACCATTGTACACTTCGAGTACTCCATGCTTGATCACAGAACGTCTGTTCGCTTCTAAGTAATCAGGAACTTGGTTGTTATTGGCATCCAATGCATCGCTATCTGAAGCATCGTTATTTGGATCTGGGAACTCGTCTATGGTTTGAATATTATCACCATCATCATCTGGATCTAAGAAGTTTGGCAAATAATCACCATCAGTATCTTCATAACGCTCTCCTCCATTTTCTAAACTATCACCATCACAATCCATCATATTCCAAATAGCGATATTTTCAACTACCGATTGATGCTCTCGAATAAGCGAACAAGAATCTAATGGATTCGTAGCGTCATTTACTTCCATACCATCCAATACTCCGTCTTTATCAGTATCTGGATCCCTAGGGTCAGTTCCAATATTTTTCTCTTCTTGATTCGACAATAAGTCTGAATCACAGTCTGCATTTTTCCAAGCATCACCTGGCTCTAATGTTTGATGAGAAGGAACATAAGAACATGGGTTCAATGGGTCTGTTTGGTCGTTAACCTCAGTCCCGTCAATTACTCCATCGTCATCAGAATCTGGGTCATTGACATCCGTTTGACCTGCAGGCTCATCTTTGTTTAATAATCCATCACCGTCACAATCGAGATTACCCCATGCTTGAGTAGGATTAACAGATACTGAAGTGAATTTTAAATCACATGGCTCAGATGGGTTTGTGCCATCTTCAACTTCTTTTCCATCGAGAACACCATCACCATCTACATCAGGATCAAATGGATCAATACCTCTTTCTTTTTCGTCTTTGTTAGTCAATCCGTCATTGTCACAATCGAGATTATCCCAAGAACTTTTAGGAGTCAAGGTCTGACTAGCCATAACTAATGAACAAGGATCTAAAGGATCAGTGCCATCTAATTTTTCTTGATTATCAGTTACCCCATCTCCATCGGTATCTTTATCGAAAAGATCGGTTCCTTTTTCTTTCTCTTCACCATTTGGTGAACCATCACCATCACAGTCTCCATTTACCCATGAGCTATCTGGAGTCATTGTTTGGTGGCTAAGTACTAAAGAACAAGGATCACTTGGATTGGTACCATCATTTAGGTACTCAAAACCATCAGATACTCCATCTCCATCAGAATCAGGGTCTAGTGGATCAGTCAAAGATTTATTAATTTCATCTTTATTGGAGATTCCATCACTATCACAGTCTTTAGCTCCCCAATCAGAAGTAGCATTTGCTGCAACTTGAGAAGTACCCCATACACATACATCAAATGGTTTTGGATCTGTTCCGTTTGGATCACCATCACCATCACAGTCTAATGCTTTCCAAGTATCGGATGCATTTGAAATATCCTGTGTAGCACTAAATTCACATCCATCACCTGGGTTGGTATCGGTTCCATTTGGATCACC
>DAIRFL010000175.1:0-4156 GCA_036795105.1 Flavobacteriaceae bacterium
CAATTGAAGTTGAGGGTGTTGAATACCCATTAGTAAAATTAGAAATTTCTAGAACTTCTCATCCTTTTTACACAGGTAAAACTAAATTGGTTGATACTGCAGGACGTATCGATAAATTCAAGAACAAATACAAGAAATTCCAGAAGTAAGGAATTTTTTAACCTTATATTTAAGTCACGTTTCGATTGAGGTTGAAACGTGACTTTTTTGTTGACTATATTTGTAATATGAACACAGTATTATTCGATTCAGAAGAACGAGTTAATTTTCTTCCATTGACCTACACTAGACCCATGGCTGATATGCGTATGGGAATGATGACCTTTAGAGAGCGTTGGGAACACTATTTAGATGTTTCGACTTCTAGTATAACTGAAGACTATTTAAGCTCTAAGTATCCACTCACTCTTGAATCTGATAATTTATTCATTCACGGTACTCTTGTTGCTACGCAGCAATTAGTGGAACAAATCAATCAATTGACTATTGGACAAGGATTGACCTATAAGGGAGATTTAATTGCCTATAGATCTTCAAATAATGTAAGGGATTTCAATGAACTTCAATTGACCGAGTTGGATTTTGAGGTATTAGTACTGAAACAAGTTTGGGAGTTGTTTGTAAAGAACGACCAGGTTCTCAGAGCTGATTTTGAACTGTTGACTAGAGGTAGAGAAAGCGCTCCAATTCCAGAACACTGTACGGTAATCAATCCTGAACAATTCTTTATAGAAGAAGGAGCAAAGATCTCCTGTAGTGTCTTTAACGCAGCTACAGGACCAATTTATATTGGTAAAAATGCAGAGGTGATGGAATCTTGTTCTGTTAGAGGTCCATTTAGTTTAGGTGAAAACGCAATCGTAAAGATGGGGGCAAAATTCTATGGAGCCATCAGTATTGGACCTTATTGTAAGATGGGAGGAGAGGTCAATAACTCAATTGTATTTGGGTATTCCAATAAAGGACACGACGGATTTTTAGGAAATTCAGTTATTGGAGAATGGTGTAATATTGGAGCAGACTCCAATACCTCTAATTTGAAAAACGATTATTCGATTACTCGTTTGTGGAATTATAAGGATGAGCGATTTAGTTCGACAGGTAGACAGTTTTGTGGACTTATTATGGGAGATCACTCTAAATCCGCAATTAATACCATGTTTAATACTGCAACGGTTGTAGGAGTGAGTTCTACAGTATTTGGATCAGGTTTTGTAAAAAACTTTATACCGAGTTTTAGTTGGGGTGGAGAGAAAAACTCAACGACCTACCTTTTAAATAAAGCCCTAGATACAGCAGAGCGAGTAATGGAACGAAGATCTGTAGCACTAAGTGATCAGGATAGAAAAATCTTTGAAGCAATATTTGAGCAGTCTAAAGTATTCCGAAAAGAATAGGATGAACAATTCCAATCAGAAGAAAAAAGTAGCCTTCTATACCCTAGGCTGTAAACTGAATTTTTCAGAGACCGATACGATTAAGAGGTCTTTTGAAGCAGAGAACTTTGAATCTGTTTCCTTTGATGAGTTTGCAGATATCTATGTGGTTAATACCTGCTCGGTAACTGAAAACGCCGATAAGAAGTTTAAGAATTACGTCAAGAAAGCTCAAAAGCAAAATCCAGAAGCCTTTGTTGCAGCTGTGGGTTGTTACGCTCAGTTAAAACCTGAAGAATTGGCATCGGTAGACGGGGTAGACCTCGTATTGGGTACCAAGGAAAAATTTCAACTCACTTCTTATTTAAATGATTTGACCAAAAACGAATTTGGTCAGGTTCACGCCTGTGAAATTGAGGAATCAGATTTCTATGTAGGCTCTTATGCAATAGGAGGAAGAACCAGAGCTTTTTTAAAGGTTCAGGATGGATGTGATTACAAATGCACCTATTGTACCATTCCACTTGCTAGGGGAATCTCTAGATCGGATACCCTTGAACGCGTTTTGGAAAATGCCGCTGAAATATCCTCCAAAGGAATTAAAGAAATTGTACTTACAGGAGTGAATATAGGTGATTACGGTAAGGGTGAATTTGGTAACAAAAAACACGAGCACACTTTTTTTGATTTAGTACAGGCATTGGATTGTGTCGATGGAATCTCGAGATTGAGAATTTCTTCTATTGAACCCAACCTACTTAAAAATGAAGTGATTGATTTTGTAAGTCAGTCTAGAGCATTTGTTCCACATTTCCACATTCCGCTTCAATCGGGAAGCGATGAGCTCTTAAAGCTCATGAAAAGACGTTACCTAACAGATTTGTACACCGAACGCGTACAACAAATCAAAAAAGTAATGCCAGACGCTTGTATAGGAGTAGATGTTATTGTCGGATTTCCAGGTGAAACTGATGAACACTTTCTTGAAACCTATCGCTATCTATCCGAATTAGGAGTGAGTTACCTACATGTTTTTACTTATTCTGAACGCGAGAACACTCTTGCAAATGAGATGCCAGGAGTCGTTCCAAAAGAAGTAAGAGCAAAACGATCAAAGATGTTAAGAGGTCTGTCTGCAAAACTGAGACACGCATTTTATGAATCACAATTAGGAACTAGTCGTAAGGTTCTCTTTGAGGGTGAGAACAAAAAGGGATACATTCACGGCTTTACAGAAAATTACGTCAAGGTCAAAGCTCCATGGGATCCTTCACTAGTCAATACCATGCACCAAGTGATACTAAAGAGTATTGATGAGGATGGTCTCGTTCGATTCGACTACGCATAAAAAAAGACGAGTGGCTGCTCGTCTTTTAAAAAAAATAGAATTTGTTCGGTTGTTATATTCTAATGCCTACCGGGAGCATTTCTTTGTAGCGTCTGTTTTTTCTCAGAAAAACAGCAACCTCAGGACAGGTTGGTACCACCCTTAAATTTCGTTCTTGGATCTCATCGAGTACTGCAATAATAAATTGATCCCTTGTGTCTTTGCTGTTTACCTCTTTTGGAATGATAAGTTTAGTCAGGAAAATTTTTCGTTCCTGAGCAGAATACTCCATCTTACATAATTGATTTTCAACGGTAGTTTCAAATTGTCTCAAAAAACTATTGTCGGTGATCGATAAATTGCCCATAAGTTGTAATTTTAGAACACTCTTATATAGTGTGCGTAAATTTTTCACAAAAAAAGTAAGCTAATTTAGTTAAATAAAACTTAAAATCCTAACAATTAATAAGATATGAAGCCAGTAGAATCACAAAATCAAACGGTTTATTGTATTCCTGGTTTAGGGGCGTCCAAAAGTATTTTTAAGCATTTGCCAGAGCGCGAAGGAATTAACTATGTGTTATTAGATCAAAAGTTTCCAAAAGAAGGAGAGTCCTTTGAGGCTTATATCGCTCGTTGGTCTGATGAAATCAAAGTAGACAACCCTATTTTAATAGGAGTGTCCTTCGGAGGAATCATTGCTCAAGAACTTTCAAATCTAAAATCTGTTAAGAAGATTATCCTTATTTCAAGCGTACAAACTCCTAAGGCGTTCCCTTGGTTTATGAAACTTTTTAAATACCTGAGAATTCACAAACTATTGATGAAATGGGTTCTTAGAAAACTCAAGAGAATTGAAGACCAACCAAAGACGTTGAAAGAAGAAAAAATGAGTTATGTGCTCAAATCCTATCTACCTCACAGAGAACCATACTATATCAATTGGTCTGCTGATCAAATAATCAATTGGAACCCTAAGAGCAGCTTCGATCCAATAATTCACATACACGGAACTAAGGACGAACTATTCCCCTTTGGGAATACAAAAAATGCCATCCCTATTAAAGATGGCACTCATGCTATGATTGTTACTAAGCGAAAGTGGTTTGAAGAAAACCTCTTAAACTACTTAGTCGATTAAATTCTTTTGAGTTGTTGCTTCATCATTTTGATTTGATCTCCTAGCATATTTTGCTTATCGAGCTTCTTCGCTTCATTTAAAAGCATGGTCGCCTCTCTTTTTCTTCTCTTTTGCATAGAAATACCAGCGAGGCTCAATTTTGCCATAGCCATATCGTAATCCATATTAAGGCCTAGTTTAATAGCTTTTTTGAAGTACTTCTCAGCCTTTGACAAATTTGTTTGAGAATTGATGATTCCGTAGAGGTAGTTGTAATACCCCTGTTGTTTAGAAGTTAAAGCCGCTTCTGGGTTCTTTATTTTATTTAGCCAA
>DAIRFL010000176.1:0-4102 GCA_036795105.1 Flavobacteriaceae bacterium
ATGATTTCATAACTTTAGGGTCTTAAATAATTAAAATGAAGAAATTAATTTTCACACTAGCTCTTGCAGTAGTCGCATCCTGTAATTCAACGGATAAATCCTCAGAGGAACACAGTTCTAAAATGAAGGAGGTAATCGCTATTCACGACCAGGTGATGCCCAAGATGGGAACCTTGGCTCGATTGGCAAGAGAGCTCAATGAGATCATGGAAGAAGAGGGTAAGACCGATGAAATGGAACAAGCCGTAAAAGATTTAGGAGCTGCTAAAACCCATATGATGGACTGGATGAGAGATTTTGGAGGAAAATTTTCCGCAGAACAAATTCTCAAAGGAGCTGAAATTAGTGAAGAAGAAATGATTCTCCTACTCGAAGAAGAAGCCGAAATCAAAGAGGTTAGAGATCAAATTTTAAACAGCATTAAACAGGCGGAAGCCCTGCTCTCTAAAGAATAAAAAAGCCGAGTAATTACTCGGCCTTTATGTCGTTTAGTTGAAACTTCCCTGACTAATCACAGGGTTTATTTTCAGTTCTTCTACCTTAAACTCTAACTCCTGAGGACCCATTTGTTGAGAAAAGATAAAGGGAAATAGAATTCCTTCTTGTGCTTTATAGTCACCGAACTTAACGGCATTATCCATTGTTTGTCCGTTCATTTCAACTGAATTAAGCTCCATTAACTTAAGACTCGTTTCAGTGTCGTAATAAGCCCATTGATTCTCAGTAACCGCTATTTTATAGGCTTTGCGGTCTCCAATTTGTTCAATGGATTCGATTTTAAGCTGGTCTAAATCAAGCTTTAATTCTTTAAAGAGCTGAGCCTCTAGAATTACTTTGTCAATTTGATCTTCAGGAATGGGCATTTTTTGACCTCTAAGGGTCATATAGCCACTATCCCCGTTGAGAACCTGCTCGCTCATTACATTCCCCATCATGGATAAGGATTGTTTGTACTGCTGTTCGGATGTTTTTAAAACCGAAAACTCTAAAGTCATCCCTTGCATTTCTGCTTTTGCCTTATAAGAAATAGCTTCAACAGTTTCTAAAAGACTCCTGCCTCCAATAGCATTGAGATAGGATTCAACTACAGTTTTTGCAGTGACTCCGTCTGGAATTTCTAAATCATAATTGGGTCGATCAATTACATTTGCTGTTTTGTCGAAATAATTAACAGCTACTTTTTCGCCCTTAAAGGACATTTGTTCCAAGGCTTCTAAAACCTCTTTTCCCTTTCCGGCAACATATACCTGAGTGGAATTGATATCGAGGTATTTCTTAGCAGCGGCTAATACATCTTTTGGAGAAACAGCTTCTAATCGACTCAAATAGTTCTCGTAAAAATCATCGGGAAGATTTTCAGTGGCGATATTCAAGGCGTAAGCCGCTATAGTTTCAGGTTTTTCAATATTCATTATGAAAGATCCCATATAGTTGGCCTTGGCATCGGCTAATTCCTTGTCACTTACCAATTCATTTTGAATGCTATCAACCTCTTCGAGTAGCTGTACAACTGCTGAATCAGTCACTGCATTTCTGACTGATGCATAAGCTCTAAATCGAGCCTTATCGTATTTGTCATTTCCTAGCGTTGAATAAGAACCATAGGTATAGGCTTTGTCTTCTCTGAGATTTAAAAACAAACGAGCAGAAGAACCACCACCTAATATTTTATTAGCGACTAAGGCGTCTAAATAATCCTCATCACTCATTTTGAGATCCACAAGGGATTGAACTGCGACCACAGACTGTTTGGCATTAGGCATATCGACAAAGTTAATCGCCACTTCATCTGTTGCATTTGCAGCTGGATTATAGGTGGCTACAGCAGCAGCTTTTTTCCAATTGCCAAAGTGTTTTTTGGCAAGCTTTTTAGCTTCTTTGAGATCGACATCGCCAAGGATTACCAAATAGGCATTGTTAGGAACAAAGTACTTTTGATAAAAAGCAGAAACATCTTCAAGAGCTATCCCCTCAATACTTTCTGGAGTTTCAAACTCTCCATAAGGGTGATCAGTACCATAGGCAACTGCTCTTTGTAAACGAGCTGCAATGGATTCAACACTCTTTTCATTGGATTTTAAACCAGTGATAATTTTCTCTTTTTCCTTGTCGAATTCTTCAGGGTCAAAAGAGGGGTTCAAGGCTCCTTCAGCCATGAGTTCTAGGATTCTTGGATAAACCTTTGACAGCGATTGTCCATAGGCAGAGAGCGCTCCAAAATTAAGACGCGCTCCTAGAAAATCTACTTCTTCAATAAAGTCGTCTTTTGAAATGGAAGCAGATCCTTTTCCGAGCATCGAAGATAAAAGACTGCTGGTCCCGACTTTTTCTCCTTCTAAAATAGGAGGAGTGTCGATGCTGAGTTGAATAGAAACTCTAGGCAGTTTGTGATTTTCAACAATCATTACTTGAAGACCATTTTTGAGTTTAAATTGTACTGGCTTCTTCAGTTGAATACGGGGCATTGGTCCAGCATTGGGGATGGTGGAACGATCGATCTGTGCAGATGAGGGGATTACAAACCCCAAAACAAATGCTATTAGTAGTAACTTCTTCATTTTATTCTGATTTTGATGGGGTTGGTAAATAATCGATGACAACTCGTTGATTGTCTTTTAAATATTTCTCAGCGACTGCTCTAATTTCTTCTCTAGTAATAGAGCGATAGATGTCTATCTGTTCGTTGATCAAATTGGTGTCCCCATAAAGTAGATGATAACGAGCGAGGGAGTTAGCGATTCCTTCCACACTTGAATTGGCATTGACAAAATTGTTTTCAAATATATTGAGGAGCTTTTGATGATCTCGTTCAGAAATCAAATCCGTTCTCAGCTTGTGAACTTCATCGCTGATTTCCGCTAAGAGAACGTCCAGCGAAGTGTCTCCTACTGGCAGTGAAAAAATGACGTAAAGACCGTAGTCCATATAACCGATATTAAAAGCACCTACTTGAAGTGCTTGTTTTTTTTCATCGACCATTCTCTTATAGAGTTTTGAGCTCTGCCCATCACTTAAATAGGTAGAGATCATATCTAGTACATAGGCGTCACGCTCAGCAAAACCAGGAGTTCTATAAGCGGTGATGATTGCAGGTATTTGAATATTGTCATCGGTGGTAGAGGTTCTAATTTCTTCAAGGATTGGTTCTTCCTGAGGAAAATTTCGCTCTACTTTTGGCCCTGAAGGAATTGGAGAGAAGTACTCGTCAATTTTATTCTTAATCTGATCGATGTCGATGTCACCAGCGACAACTAGGACCGCATTATTAGGGTGGTAGTACTTGTTTTTATATGCGATAAACTCTTCTAAGTTAGCAGCGTCAAGATCTTCCATATAGCCGATATTGGGATCCTTATAGGGGTGAACCTTAAAGAGGTTCGACTCTACAGTTGTCAAAAACTTTCCATAGGGGGCATTGTCGACTCGGAGTCTTTTTTCTTCTTTGACTACTTCGTTTTGAGTATCCACACCAATCTTATCGATTACTGGATGAAGCATTCGCTCAGATTCAAGCCAAAGACCTAATTCAACCTGATTCGAAGGGAGTACTTCATAGTAATAAGTTCGATCTTGTGAAGTGTTAGCGTTGAGTCTTCCTCCTCTAGAGGAAACGATATTCATAAATTCTCCTCTTTCGATGTTTTCGGTGCCTTCAAAAAGGAGGTGTTCAAAAAAGTGGGCGAATCCTGTTCGACCTTCTGTTCGATCCTTTCCTCCGACATTGTACATTACTGAGGTAGTCACCAGTGGGGCTGTTTGATCCTGATGCAGAATCACGTGGAGTCCATTTTCGAGGGTGTATTCTTCGAAGCTTACTTGCTGTGCAATCACAGGGCTGAAGATCAAAGAAAAGATGAATAATTTTAATAGTTTAGTCATAGTTTCTGGGGTTTGACAATTGGCTAATGAAATTAGTCTATATCTCTTAAATTAACAAATTAAGCAGCTAAAGTGTAAGATTTTGTAGTTAAGCGGAATAGCAGTTATTTTTTGACTTAAAAAACTTTATTATTTTCTAAAAAGGAGCTATATTTGCACCCGCCTTAATAAAAAGGTTGAATTAATTTTTAATAATCATTAAGCTATGTACGCAATTGTAGAG
>DAIRFL010000177.1:0-4064 GCA_036795105.1 Flavobacteriaceae bacterium
GAGATAAGAGCATTACCTCTGGATCATCCAAAATTTCCTTTTGAATTTCGACCATATGTTCAGTCATAATAGGACAAATACTGGGACAGGTAGTAAAGAAAAAATCAGCGATGTAAATTTTATCTTTATAATCTTCCTGACTAACGGTTTTACCGTTCTGATTGATCAGTTCAAAATCTGCTATTCTGTGGTATTTTTTGACGTATTGAACCGTTGAGTCCACCAGCTGTGTATCGACCATTGAGGGTTGGTAAATAGGAAGGCTTGGTTTGGGTTTTAGCGCATTGTAAAACAAATACATAATTCCCATGGAAACGATTCCAAAGACGATAAAGAATTTTTTATAGGCAGAAAAGAAACTCATCCTTCAAAATTAATCAATTATCAATTGATAGGATTGTTGAGCAATTTCTAATTCTTCATCGGTAGGAACTACGAGTATTTTAAGATTGGAGTCAGCAGTTTGAAGTTCTAAGATGCCTGAACCACCTGATTTGTTTTTATCGAGGTCAAGTTCAATGCCAAGGCCTTCTAGGTTTGAACACACAAGCTCTCTAAGCCTCCAATCGTTTTCCCCTATACCTGCGGTAAATACGATAGCATCAGCTCCGTTAAGCACGGCGTAATAGCTCCCGATAAATTTTTTAATACGATGGGCGTTCATCTCTAATGCTAGGGAAGCATTGGCATCACCTGCATCTGCTTTTTTGTGAACTTCTCGAAGATCAGATGCCCCAGCAAGACCCATCATTCCACTGTTTTTAGTGAGGAGGTTTTTAACATCTTCTGGAGAATAACCTAATGATTGTTGAAGGTAAAGCAATACTGCAGGATCGATGTCTCCACTTCTAGTTCCCATAATCAGCCCATTGATAGGACCAAATCCCATAGAGTGTTCTACGCTTTTGCCAGCAGCAACTGCAGTGGCACTACAGCCATTTCCAAGGTGTAATACAATGAGTTTTGCTTTTGGATTGTTTAAATAGTCAGCAGTTTTTTCGCTGACGTATTTATGAGAAGTTCCGTGAAATCCATAGACGCGAATTCGCTCCCTGTCGGCGAGTTTTCTGTCGATTGGAAAACGATAGACTTTTTCTTCTAAGCTTTGATAAAAGGCCGTATCAAAAACAGCGATTTGTGGAACACCCTTAAAGAGTTGTTCTGAAATTTCAATCCCCTTCATATTCGCAGGATTGTGAAGTGGAGCTAGAGGGTAAAGCGCTTTAATCTTGTCTTTAACAGCATCAGTTATCAAAGTCGTTTCACTAAAGGTACTTCCTCCGTGAACAACTCGGTGACCAATAGCAGCGATTTCACTAGCCTCTGCGATAACCCCGTGATTCGTATCGAGTAACTGCTTAGCGACCCATTGAAGTCCGATGGCGTGATCCGCAACTTCAGCAGTCTCTTCGATAGAAATAGCCTCCGTTTTATAGACTAAACCAGCGTCTTTCGTGCCAATTTTTTCAACCAGTCCTTTAGCAATCACCTCTTTGTTGGGTAATCCAATCAATTGATATTTGAGGGAAGAACTCCCAGCGTTTAAAACGAGAATTTTTTTCATATTAATTTTCTTGTGCTTGGATAGCAGTAAGCACTACAGTGTTAAAGATATCATCGATGGTACAACCACGGCTGAGGTCGTTAACCGGTTTGTTGAGTCCTTGTAACATGGGGCCAATAGCCATTGCACCAGTTTCTCTTTGTACGGCTTTATAAGTATTGTTTCCTGTATTTAAGTCAGGGAAGATGAGCACGGTTGCATCACCTGCTACTTCTGAATCTGGGAGCTTACTTTGACCTACAGTCTTATCGACTGCTGCGTCGTATTGAATAGGTCCTTCAATTTTTAAATCAGGTCTTTTTTGTTTAACGATCTCAGTAGCCTCACGAACCTTATCCACATCGACTCCTTTACCCGATGCACCTGATGAATAGGACAGCATGGCAATACGTGGTTCAATACCAAAGTTCATACTACTTTGGGCAGAAGAGATGGCTATTTCAGCAAGTTCAGCAGCATTGGGGTTCGGGTTGATGGCACAGTCACCAAAGACAGAGACACGATCGTCTAAACACATAAAGAAGACCGAAGAGACTAGGGATACTTCTGGTTTAGTTTTAATAAATTGAAGTGCAGGTCTAATGGTGTGACCTGTGGTATGTGCAGCTCCGGACACCATTCCATCTGCATCGCCTTTGTGAATCATCATGGTTCCAAAATAAGATACATCGATCATGGTTTCTCTAGCGTCTTCTAAGGAAACTCCTTTGTGTTTTCTAAGTTCGTAGAAGGTAGTTACATACTCTTCATAGAGTTCAGAATTTACAGGATCTATGAGTTCAACCTTATCAAAATCCAAGTTGATTCCTTCGGCACTACATTTGTTTTTAATGAGCTGAGGATCTCCAAGAAGGGTTATTTCCACGAGGTCTAGTGCAAGTAATCGAGCAGTTGCACTCAATATTCTAAGATCTGTTCCTTCAGGAAGTACAATGCGTTTTTTGTCTTTTCTCGCTTTTTGAATAAGACTGTATTGAAACATTCGAGGAGTCATAACTTTTGACTCGTAGTTCAATAATTTATTCAATAATTTTTCTGATGCGATATGCTTTTGAAAAGCAGCGATGGAGGCGTCAATCTTAAACTGATTATCCGATTGAATATTTGCTTTAATCCCTCCAATAGCATTGGCAATTTTAAAGGTCCCTTGATCAACTGCGATTATAGGAACAACGGTCGACAAACCTTCAATTAGTCTTAAAATGGGTTCTTCAGGCAGCACTCCTCCAGTCAATATAATTCCAGAGGATTGAGGGTAGTTGTCTGAAATATGAGCCTGTAGTACTGCTAAGATGATATCTCCTCGATCTCCTGGAGTAATCACCAGGGAATTGGCTTCTAAATGGGTTAAAAAGTGTCGAAGTTGCATGGCTCCAACCTTAAATTTTCCAGATCGATTAGCGAGGTGTTGTTCTCCAAACAAAACCTTTCCCTTAAGGACCTCATTAATTTCTTTGAGGGTGGGTTGTAAGAGTTCCTCTAGTCTTGGAACCACAAAACAATCTGCTTTCTCGGGGAGTAGTTCTTTTAAAAGTGTTTGAACAAGCGCTACGTTTTTTGGTTTAATCTTATTGGCAACTACTGCTAAAACCTCAACATCTTCTTCGATATAGGTATTGTATGCCAATTGTAAACTCGCACTGAATTCTTTTTTGTTCTTACCGAGTCCACTACTGATTAAAATAGCAGGGATCCCTAGGTTTTTAGCGATCATCACATTGAAGTCAAACTCCAAAAAGTTTCCTTCTGATGAAAAATCACTTCCTTCTACTAAGACAAATTTGTACTCCTCTTCTAATTTTTTGTATTTAGAGATGATGATATCTAATAGTTCATCTTGTTTTCCCTGGTTGATTTTGTCTAAATATTCACTTTGAGTAAAGGCGTAAGCAGTTTCATAGGGCTGCTTTATTTTAAAGTGCTTAAAGAGCGTTTCAATGTGATTGTCCTTCTTGCTATCCCCAATAATGGGTCTAAAATAACCGACTTTTGGCAATTGAGTAAGTGCAAGCTGCATCAGCCCTAAACTCACTAATGATTTACCCGATTGAGCCTCTAAAGTTGCTATATAAATACCGTTGTTCATCCTCCTGCTTTCCTAATAATTTGAAATAAAATACAAAATAAGTGCATATAGTCGAAATAAAAGAGAACATTAGTCATAAAACTGTGATTTTAGGTGCTTTTTAGCAGAGTCTGCTAATTCTTTCTTAAAGCTTTGGGCTAAAAGCACTAATAGTGTATTTTTGGCATCAGCATAAATTTGAAACATGAATCCAATTATTATACAGGCCATACAATTTTTTATGAGTCTTTCATTGCTCATCATTCTACACGAATTAGGGCATTTTATACCTGCTAAAATCTTTAAGACTAGAGTTGAGAAATTCTACCTCTTTTTTGATGTAAAATTTTCACTCTTTAAAAAGAAAATAGGAGATACTGTTTATGGAATAGGATGGCTTCCACTAGGAGGTTATGTCAAGATTTCTGGAATGAT
>DAIRFL010000178.1:0-4055 GCA_036795105.1 Flavobacteriaceae bacterium
CTTTAAGCTCATTTTTAACGGCTAGAGCGATGATTTGCTTGACACTCTTAAGATCTTTAATGCCTTGACTTATATCGAGCAGAGGAGCTGTTTTAAGCATTACTAGAGGAGCCTTATCAAACAACTCATCTAGGTGTTTAGGCACATCAGGCCTGCAATCAGAGAGAAAGTAAACTCGTTTCTTCTGCGCATCCCTTCGATCGGGATCGATATAGATCATATCATAGTTTTGATCTGAATGGAGCAGTTGCTCAATGCCATCCTTGTTGTAACAGTGAATATTAGATACCCCTAAGGCTTTTAAATTGTGATTGACAATCTCAGAGAGCTCTGGATTGATTTCAAAGGAATCGACAGAAACAGCATTTTTCGCAAAGTAATAGCTATCCACTCCAAAGCCTCCGCTAAGATCAGCGATTCGATTTACTCGAACTATATTGGATTTATAGGAAGCTGTAAGTTCTGAAGAGGTCTGTTCAATATGTAGCTTTTTGGGATAAATAATAGCTTCTGATCTAAACCAAGTTGGCAGTTTATCTTTAGCTTTTTTTGCCGATTCTAGCTGCTCTACGAGCTCTTTGTTAGTCACCTCTTCAAAAATGGGCTTTGAGAGCAAAACTGACATGATGTCAGTAGCTAAATTATTTTTTATAAATTCCTGAATACCAGTATTTAAGATGCGTTTATTCAAACTAACACTATAAGTTTTTTGTAAGCCCTTTTACCAGCTCGTAATCTTTAAAAAACACCTTTAAAATTACCTTTAATGCCGTGTAAAATGGAATTGCAAGCACCATGCCTATGGGTCCTCCAACAAGTCCTCCAATCACGATGATTAAAAAGATTTCCAAGGGGTGTGATTTAACACTGTTTGAAAAGATAAAAGGTTGAGTAAATAGATTGTCAACCAATTGACCAATTGCAAATCCAATCAGTACATAGATGGTTTTTGGGAGAATAAAGTCTGCAAAATCTGCTCCGAGAAAGCTGCTCATGGTTAAACTACCCATTAAAAGCGCTCCGAATACAGGTCCTATATAAGGGATAAGGTTTAAAAGAGCGCATAAGAAAGCGATAATCATCGCATTTGGAACACCTAAAATGGTCAAACAGATCGTATAAATTAGAAATAAGATCAATATTTGGAGTAGGAGCCCTAGAAAATAACGTGAAAGCAGGTTTTTAATACTGCTAAAGGCTTCTTTTGTCTTTTGGTGCTTTTCCTCAGGCATAAACATCAAAATGGTGTTTTCGAGCATATTGCTGTCTCTTAAAAAGAAAAAGGAAATGAATAAGGTAGCGAATAAGCCAGCACTAAAACTTCCTAGAAACCCCAGTAGACCGTTAATCACCTCAGGAATGAACTCCAAATTGAGTCCTTTGATCTGGGAGAGGCTCTCCGTTCCTAAATCAAATGAGCTCGGATCGATATTTAAGTGCATTAACAGTTCGTTGTAGGAGGCTTCAAGACTCATCTTGAGTTCTGATATATTGAGAAGACTTAGGTTTTCACCTTGTTGTACTAAAAGTGGGATAAAAAGAAAGAACAACCCAGTAAAAACACCTAGAATCATCAGCATACTTACTAGAGCTGCAAGGGTTTGGTTGAATTTGAGCTTGTTTTTTAGAAAGAGCACTACAGGTCTTCCAATCAGTGATAAAACACTAGCCAGTAGGATGTATATCAATACAATTTTAATACTTATCAATAGTTTTAATAAGAGGTATATACCTACTAATATGAGAGCGGCTCTAATGATGCCCTCTGCTATTGTTTTTGAGTTCATATCAACAGTTTTTTGAATTAAAGAGCACCGTTGCATAGACAGCAGCAGTCTCTGTTCTCAGACGTTTCTGTCCTAAAGATACAGCTTTAAAACCAGCTTTTAGAGCGAGCCCGATTTCTTCTTTTGAAAAATCTCCTTCAGGCCCTATCAGGACGGTACAATCTTCATTAGCAACTAAGATATCGTCTAATAATACTCTTGGCTGATCATCTTCACAATGCGCTATATACAAAGATCCAGTGTGATTTTCGCTTAAAAATTCTCTCAGTGAATTTAAAGGCAAAAGTGCTGGCTTATATACCTCTAGAGACTGTTTTAAGGCTGATTGAATCACTCGCTCAAAACGCTCTTCCTTGATGACTCTTCGCTCTGACTGATCACATATGACGGGTTGTATCGCACTGATGCCAATTTCTGTGGCTTTTTCTAAAAACCATTCAAAGCGATCGTTGTTTTTAGTCGGTGCAACCACCATAGTCAATTGAGCCTTAGGAGGCTGTTTTAGATGACTTTCAGTTAGTTCTATGTCCACTGAGTTAGAGCTAATCATACGAATAACTCCCTTTGCTAATAGCCCTTTTCCATTGGTAAAATGAACCACATCTCCAATGTTTTTTCTAAGGACTTTCACCAAGTGATTGCGCTCTTCTCTGTTGAGGGTACAAGTCTTGTCCTGTTCTTCTAAGTCACTGTTGTAAAATAATTGCATCTTAAATCTGATATCTTGCCTTGGCTGTGATTTTTTGTTCTGAAAAATCACCTTCAAGATATTTTAAATATCCCACTATTCCAATCATCGCGGCATTATCAGTACAGTATTCGAATTTTGGAAGGTGAACCTTCCAGCCTAAATCTCGCTCAGCCTGCTCTAGAGCTGCTCTAATTCCTTTATTGGCAGATACACCGCCGCCAATACCAATCTCCTTAATACCGGTTAATTCAGATGCTTTTTTGAGTTTGTCCATCAATATAGAGACAATGCTGTATTGGATTGAAGCACAGATATCTTCCTTCTGTTCTTCGATAAAGAGTTCGTTTTCTTTTTGTCGATCTCTTAAAAAGTATAAAATACTTGTTTTAAGGCCGCTAAAACTAAAGTTTAGTCCCTCAACTTTTGGTTTTGGAAAAGGAAATGCTTTTGGGTTGCCACTTTGAGCGTATTTGTCAATAAGTGGTCCTCCCGGATAGGGAAATCCTAGTAGTTTAGCAGATTTATCAAAGGCTTCGCCCACAGCATCGTCTATGGTTTCACCTAAAACCTCCATATCGAAATAATTAGTGACTTTGATAATTTGAGTATGACCTCCTGAGATGGTCAGTGCTAAAAATGGAAAATTTGGTACACTTTTAGCAGTATCGTCTTTGATAAAATGAGCTAAAACATGTCCTTGGAGGTGATTTACCTCTATAAGAGGGATGTTTAAACCAAGCGCTAAAGACTTTGAAAACGAGGTTCCAACCAATAAGGATCCCATCAGTCCAGGTCCGCGTGTAAAAGCTATGGCAGATACGTCTTTTTTGTCGATATTTGCTTTAGCTAAGGCTTGGTGAACTACAGGAAGTATGTGTTGTTGATGAGCTCTAGAAGCTAATTCAGGAACGACACCTCCGTATTCTTGGTGAATTTTTTGTGATGCTACAACATTGCTCAACAGTAAATTATCCTTGAATACTGCAGCTGCAGTATCATCGCAAGAGGATTCAATGGCTAAGATATAGATGGGTTGTTTCACAGTTCGATTTTAAAGTACAAAGGTAAAACATAAAGAACTATCAAAAAACTAAGATCAATAGGATTTAAAATAGCGAGAACTATCGCTATTGTTTTGGTGGTTTTAACCGCGATTGGATCTATTGGAATTGTACAGACAACAATCGCAGGATGGCTTGTAAACACTATTAACGACAAGTTTTCTGTGGCAATTAAGATCGATAGGGTTAAGACTTCTTTTTTGAATTTCAATATCACCTTAGAAGACGTTCTCATCGAGGACCCAGTAAAGGATACCATCATTTACGTTTCTCAGATTAAGTCTAAACTCTACAATTTAAAAGCAGTAGCTGGAGGTCCAGTAAACTTGAGTAATGTGTCGCTTGAGGGTTTGAAATTAGAAATAAACACCCCAAAAGATAGCACTGGAAATTATTTAGACCAATTTGTTCAGAAGCTCTCTCAAAAAAACAAAGAATCCTCTTTTTATATGAGTGCAGATGGGATTAAAGTAACAAATGGACAACTTAAAATCCACAATCCAAATAAGATAATTC
>DAIRFL010000179.1:0-3999 GCA_036795105.1 Flavobacteriaceae bacterium
ATCAATACCAGTATAGGCTTCATCACGAGGACTCGTGGAAAAGTTTAGCGACAAATAAACTTTTTTTAGAAAACCTCAAAGAACGCAATTACAATCTCGAATACAGAGTTGTGAACTCTAATTTAAATTATTCAGAAACTTCACAATTTAATTTTGTGGTATTACCTCCTTGGTACGCAACCACCTTGGGTTATTTTATTTTCACATTGATTGGTTTATTGATTGTTGGAGTAATCTACCTTTATCAAAGAAGAAAACTCAAGCGAAAAGAGGCTCAAATCAAAGCTGATTTTGATCGTAAACAAAAATTACTCCTTGAAGAGAAAGAAATTGAAGCACAGCAAAAGCTATTGGAACTCAAGGCAAATGCTCTTAAAAGCGAACTCAAATTAAAGAGTAAACGACTCGCTGATTCTGCGATGGAACTGGGTAAGAAAAACGAAGCCTTTCAGAATCTCAGAAATGAGTTACTTCACAATAGAGAGTACATCAATAATGAGTATTGGTTGAAGAAAGTGATTCGACAAATCAATAAGGAGATAGAAGATAAGGATCAGTGGGCACTTTTTGAGAGAAATTTCAATCAAGTTCACGAAGAGTTCTTTAAGAAATTAGCTCAGATTAACAATAAACTTACTCCTAAGGATTTAAAGCTCTGTGCTTATATTAAAATGAACCTTTCCAATAAAGAAATAGCTCCACTGATGAACATCACAGTTCGTGGAGTTGAAACACATCGCTTTCGATTGAAAAAGAAGCTCGATCTAAAAGAAAAGAATATCTTCGAATTTATTAAGACGCTTTAAAGTACTACTTTATTCCTACTTCATTAGTACGTCATTTGTGTATTTCTCTAATTCTGCACTCATCTAATTGTGTTTTTAAACCATTAAAAATCAAATAGTTATAATTAATTAATTTATGACGTAGCGATGTTCCATGCATTACGTTTGTTTCATGTGTTAGTTATATACATTTGAGTTTATAACTAAACAATTAATTCAAAATGAAAACAAACTATTTATTTATTACTATGTTTCTTTTGGGTATTGCTACTGTATTTGCGCAGAGCATTTCTGGTCATATCACATCAAGTGATGATGGCTTGAGTTTGCCAGGTGTAAGTATTGTAGTAGAGGGTACTGAAAGAGGGACATTTTCAGATTTTGATGGAAACTTTACAATTGAAGCAAGCGTCGGAGATACGCTTATCTTTTCTTCCATTGGATTCGAAACACAAACAGTAATGGTTAATTCAGATTCTCTGGAAATCACTATGCAAACTAATACGACAAACCTTTCTGAAGTAGTAGTCGTAGGATATGGTGAAATGAAAGTCAAAGATTTAACTTCATCGATCAGTACTGTTGGTTCAGAAGAAATTCAAAAAACACCGACATCACAAGTAATGCAAGCTTTACAAGGTAAAGTTGCTGGGCTACAAGTAGTGTCTAGTGGTGCTCCAGGTGCAGCTCCAACTATTCGTGTAAGAGGGGTTGGTTCTTATCCTGTGGGAGGAAATTCTTCTCCTTTATATGTAGTAGACGGGATGTTCTTTAACAATATCGATTTCTTGAACCCTTCTGATATCGAATCAGTATCAGTTTTAAAAGATGCCTCATCAGCTGCAATCTACGGTGTTAGAGCTGCCAATGGTGTAATTCTTATCGAAACAAAATCTGGAAAAGCGAATCAAGAAACTCAAATCGTTTACGATGGGTACTATGGAACTCAATTAGCACAGAACGTTTTAAAAATGGCTAATGCAGAGCAGTTTACTACTATGGTATTGGAATCTGGATCTACTCCTGATATTGAATACCTTTTAAACGCAATGCAGCTTTATGGACGTAGTCGTGTGAATCCTAATATTCCAAATGTGAATACTAACTGGTATAAGGAAATTATGAGACCTGCTGCTATTCAAAACCATTCTATAAATGTTTCTGGTGGATCTGATAAAGCAACATATGCTGTTGGAGGAAACTATTTAGCTCAAGAAGGTATTCTTGATATGAAAAATGAATACACTAAAATTAACTTTAGAGCTAGAGTTGATTTTCAGGCAAATGATTGGTTAAAAGTAGGAGCGAATATGATCACTACAAGCACAGAGCGTTTCTCTCCAGAATACGGAGCTTGGAAATCTGCTTATACAGCTGTTCCTATTCTTCCTATCTACAATGAAGACAATATAGAAGGTGCATGGCCTGATAACTATGCATCAGCGCGTACCTTAGGATATAGAGGAGGTCAAAACCCTTTCCCTGCAATGCGTTATAGCGATAACAGAAATCAGGGGAAACAAACTGTATCTAATCTTTATGCACAGGTAGAATTAATTCCTAATAAGTTAAATTTTAAAACGACTTATTATCATTCTTATGGAGACAACTACGGTAGATATACTAGATTACCTTTCTATTTAAGTAATGGATTCCAAAGAGTGGATGCTAGTATTTCTAAAAGCTTTAGCACTTTTTCAAATCAAATCATCGATAATGTCTTAACCTATCAAGATCAAGTTAAAGATCATCGCTACACCTTAATGGTTGGTTCTGCTTATAGAAATGAGCGCGGACAATCCCTTAGAGCTCAAGGATTGAATTTCCCATATGACGATGAAAAATCTTGGTATATCGATCAAGCAGAGACAGTTCCTTCTGAGGCCGTTGGAGATGGAGGTTATTTACAGTATGGACTTTCTTATTTTTCAAGAGTCCAGTACTCTTATAAAGATAAATATATGTTCTACGGAACAATGAGAGCTGATGGATCTTCAAAATACCAAGAAAAATGGGGTTATTTCCCAACTTTATCACTTGGTTGGATTGTTTCAGAAGAGGATTTCTTTAAAAATGATATCGTAAATTACTTAAAGTTACGTGCGAGCTGGGGTCAATTGGGTAATGACAAAGTAGCTGCTTCAGATGGTGCTGCGACTACTAATGTGATCAATACAGCTATTGACGATACATTAACAGCAGGTACTGTTACTTCAAATAACTTTTCATCTCTTGGATGGGAGGTAGTTGAAGAAACCAATATTGGTTTAACTTCTAAATTATTTGACAATAAATTGAGTGTTGATGCTGATTATTTTATCAGAGATACTAATAATGCTGTCATCCCTGTATTACTTCCTGTAGTTGGAGGATCAATCCTTAGAAACGTAGGAACTATCAGAAACTCTGGTATTGAATTATCTACTACTTGGTCAAATCAAGTAACAGATCGTTTCTCATATGAGATCTCAGCTAATATTGGAACTCTTAAAAATGAGGTCTTAGACCTTTACGGTCAAGATTACCTAAACGGTGGTCAAGCTGAATTTAGACAACGTACTACTGTTGGTGGTTCTATCCTTGCATTCTACGGATGGGAAAGAGCTGGAGTTTACCAAACTGAAGCAGAAATTGCTGCAGACCCAATTGCTGTTGCAAATAACTTAGTTCCTGGAGATTTAAAATTTGTCGATCAAAACAATGATGATGTAATCGACGGAGAGGACCGTGTAGATTTAGGTTCTTATTTACCAGACTTTACTTATGGAGGTAATATGAATTTCCAATACGATCAATTATCACTTTCAATTAGTTGGATGGGACAATCTGGAAATAAAATTCTCAACAGAAAAAGAGGAGAGTATATTTGGACTAACGACACCAATATCGATGCTGACTTAGCAGTCAACAGATGGCATGGTGCAGGAACTTCAAATACGTATCCTTCTTCATCAGGACTTAGAAGAGGATGGAATCAAAAGATGAGTAACTTCTATGTAGAAGATGGTTCATTCTTTAGAATTCAAAACGTGCAGTTAGGTTATACTTTAAAGCCAAACAATTTCCCACAAACGAGATTGACATTGACTGCAGATCGTCCTTTAACCATGTTTAATTACAATGGATTTAACCCAGAGGTTGCTAACGGTATCGATAATCAAACTTATCCAATACCTGCTGTATTTACATTGGGAGCTTTATCTTATACACATCT
>DAIRFL010000010.1:0-21289 GCA_036795105.1 Flavobacteriaceae bacterium
AAATAAGATAATTCCTCTACTTGTGTTCGATAAGCTTGAATTAGAAACCAAGCAATTTGAAATAGACCAAAAAGAGCTTCAAACTCCAATAGTACATCTTAGTTTTAAATTAAACGATACGGAATTGAAAGACGCCTCTGCGAACTTCTTTTACAGTCCTGATCAAATGATCTTCGAAAATTTAAGCCTAGCAACAAATGATTCTCACTTAAAGGGAAGGCTCAGTATGGATTATCAGCCCGGGGATTTTAAAGACTTTTACAACAAGGTAGGTCTGCATTTAAACGCAGAGGAAGTGTTAATTGACTTGGATGAAATCAATGGGATTAAAAAAATATTTGGATCCGATCTAAAGGCTGATTTAGCCTTAAATCTCGACGGTACCCTAAATAACTTAAGTACGGATATTCAATACTTAAATATTTCAAACACCGGAATTAGAGGAACCTTTAATTTTGTCAACCTCTTTGATACTGCGAATCGTTTTAAATTAAAGGCAAACATCAAAAACTTAGAATCTAATTCAGAGGATATCAAACGCATTCTGCCTTATCATTTAAGCGGAGTTTTACCCAATACAATCGATCGAATGGGAAGCATCCAAATCATCGGTACTACTGAATTCTCCAATGATCAATTGATATCAAATAACAATATTAAAACGGATTTAGGAGCGATTTATTCTGATATTAAAATAGATCGTATTAGAGATGTAGAAAAGGCAGAATACACAGGCTTTATATCCTTGATTGACTTTAATTTGGGAAGTTATCTCTTTGAAAACAACTCCTTTTCCAATACGACTATGGATGCCAATATCTCTGGTATTGGATTTTTGAAATCTTCTGTAAACACAAAGGCTGAGGGGCTTATTTACAATACGATCTACAACAATTACAACTACAGCAATATAGCTCTAGCAGGACTGTTTAAAAACGAATTATTCGACGGGAGTATTAGCATTGACGATCCCAATTGTAAGTTGGAATTTAACGGTTTAGCAGATCTTACCAACAATCCTAATCAATTCAACTACAAGGCGTTGATCAAAGAGGTTGACTTACACAAGCTCAACTTTGTAAAAGACAGTATAGCTCTCTTTAAAGGAGAGATCGACACGGCCTTAAAAGGGACCTCGATTGACGATGTAGTCGGTAAAATCAATTTTAAAAATACCCAGTACATCAATACAGATACCACCTTTAACTTTGAAGATTTTTCAATTGTAGCAGATCAGTTAACAGAGGATCAACGACGCATAAGTATTGATTCAAAAGATATTGTTACTGGATCGATCGAGGGTAATTTTAAGTTGTTAGAAGCAGCAAAACTCTTTGAAAATTCAATGGGTTCCCTCTATGCGAATTACATTCCTCATTCAATTTCAAAGGGGCAGGAATTCAATTTTAACTTTAGAGTGTACAACAAACTAGTGGAGGTGTTTCTACCTGATCTTCAATTCGCTCCTAATACCTTGATGAAAGGGGAGGTCATAGCTGATAAGGATGATTTTAAGATCGATTTTAAATCTCCTTCGGTACGTTATAATAAAACCCTTTTAGACAGTGTCGTTTTAAAAGTTGACACCAAAAATCCCCTTTACAAATCCTATGCTTCAGTAGCTTCTGTTAAAAACAACTACTACAATTTTAAGGATTTTGAAGTCATCAACAACAATTTAAAAGACACTCTCTTTTTTAGAACTGAATTTAGTGGAGATGACGCTAAGAAGGACTTATACGCTATTAACTTTTACCACACCTTTAATCAAAATAACGAATCTGTTGTAGGATTGAAACGATCTGCTATTAAATTAAAGGGCTATGATTGGATTGTTAACAACAATAACAATTCAAACAATAAAGTGATTTACAACAAAAAAATAGACAGCCTTCAAATTGATCGTATAGTAGTAAATTCAAGACAGGGAGAACAAATTGAAATTGAAGGCTATTTAAAGGATTCTACTCAAACCAATATTCAATTGAAATTAGATCAGGTGGTTCTCAAAAAGATCACACCCTCTATCGATAGTTTAGCACTTGATGGAAAAGTCACAGGACTTGTGAGCTATCAGCAGTTAGCCTCGACCTATTACCCTTCTTCTAAGGTGAAGATCGATGATTTTTCTGTCAACGAATTTGTGTTAGGAGAAATGAATGTAGATATTATTGGATCCAACGATTTAAAGGATTTTATCGTCAACGGAACCATTGTGTCTGATCAAGAGGAGCAACTCAGACTCCTGGGGGATATCAAAAGAGATGAGCGCGGTAATCTCATTTCAAATCTACTAGCGAGTTTTAACGGTTTTAGATTGGAGCCATTTAGCCCACTGGGAAAAGATGTCTTACATCGAATACGAGGGAGTCTCTTTGGCAATGCTAAAATAATAGGTGATTTATCAAACCCATCAATGGAGGGGGAGCTCACTCTGAGTCAAGGTGGTATCATGTTTCCCTATCTAAATATGGATTATGATTTTGGAGCTACTCAGTCGATACAACTCATTGAACAGAGCTTTAATTTTGAGAATATCAATCTCAGAGATACTGCCGATTTAACACATGCTAATTTAAGTGGTAGTATTTCTCATCAGTCTTTTAGAGATTGGGTCTTAGATCTGAGTATTAACTCTCAGGAGGAGGGTTCTTTTAAAATTCTCGACACTCCATATGCTCCTCAGCGACTGTATTACGGCCAGGGTTATTTTAGTGGAAATGCGACCATAAAAGGCCCCACAAAGAGCTTGGATATTAGTATTGACGGTAAAACAGCAGCGGGAACCTCTATTAAGATCCCTATTGAAGATGCTCAAAGTGTAGGAGATTACGAATTCATCAATTTTATTGAGCGCTCAGATCGAGGAATCGCAATAGAGGAAGAAGTTTTAGAAAACTATTCAGGTTTAGATTTGTCTTTTAATCTCGAGGTGACTCCAGAGGCTGAAGTTGAAATTGTAATCGATCCTGGCACAGGAAGTTCGTTAAGAGGAACCGGTAGTGGTAATATCTACATGGATATCAACACTCTAGGGAAGTTCAATATGTTTGGAGAGTTTGTGGTTTCTACTGGGACCTATTCCTATAAATTTGGTGGTTTTATCGATAAGAAATTTAAAGTAAATTCAGGAGGTAGAATTAGTTGGGAAGGAGATCCCTTACAGGCTCAACTCGATTTAGAAGCGGCTTATAGTCTTTATGCTAACCCGGCACCACTGTTGGAGGATCCCGGATATACTCAGAGAATCCCCACCGATGTCATCGTTCGCTTAAACGGGGCCTTGGAGAATCCCAATATCGATTTTGATATTGAATTTCCAGGAACCAATTCTATCGTTAAATCTGAATTGTTATACGCCCTTCAAGATCCAACCGTTCAAGACAGGAACGCGTTCTTTTTATTAGCGCAAGGAAGTTTTGTCAATGATGCAACCGGCTTAAATCAACAGGCAGTTACTGGGAATTTGTTGCAATCAGCATCTGGATTTTTAAACTCTATATTAGACTCCAACAACGACAAGGTCAATTTTGGTGTGTCCTATGAACAGGGTTTCTTAGATCGACAATCAAACCTTCAAACCGATAATGAGATAGGATTTTCTCTATCGACTCAACTCAGTGATCGAGTGCTTTTTAACGGTCGCTTAGGAGTTCCTATTGGGGGAGGGGTCACCGAAAATGTAGTAGGAGGAGACGCAGAACTTCAAGTATTGCTCAATGAGGATGGTAGTTTAAGTGCAAAAGTATTTAATCGAGAGAATGTATACCACCAACTACTCTTGGATTATCAAGGTTATACACAGGGGGTAGGACTCACATACAGAGTAGATTTTAACTCCATGTCAGAACTGATTAGAAAGTTTTGGGGCAAGGAATTAACAACCTCTAAAAATTGACAAATAAGCGATTTAAGCCTCTTTTATTTAATTTTTGACATTATAATCTGTATATTTTTAACAATCTACTCTTAAAACGTTTTAGCAGTGAAATATTGCACTACATAGTTAGGTTATTGCACTAAAGTTTGATAATTTTACGCTCTTAAAATATGGAAACAAGCATTAAAAATATTGGAGTGTTTACTTCAGGAGGAGATGCTCCAGGAATGAACGCAGCCATACGCTCTGTCGTTAGAACCTGTGCTTACCACAAGATTAAATGTACCGGGATCTACAGAGGGTATGAAGGGATGATTCAAGGGGACTTTATAGAATTAGGTCCTAGATCGGTAAACAATATCATCAATAAGGGCGGAACCTTCTTACAATCCGCACGCTGTTTAGAATTCAAAACACCAGAAGGCAGAAAGACTGCTTACGAAAACATATCTAAAGTTGGAATCGATGCTTTGGTTGTGATCGGTGGAGACGGTTCTTTTACAGGAGCTGAGATTTTTCACAAAGAGTACGGAATCCCTTGTATGGGTATTCCAGGAACGATCGACAACGATATATTCGGTACAACCTTTACATTAGGATACGACACTGCTTTAAATACGGTAGTTGAAGCCATCGACAAAATTAGAGATACTGCTAGTTCACACAACAGACTCTTTTTTGTAGAGGTGATGGGAAGAGATGTTGGTTATATAGCATTAAATGCTGGTATTGGAGCAGGAGCGGAAGAAATTTTGATTCCTGAAGAAAATATTGGAAAAGAACATCTTCTCAAATCCCTTGAACGTTCAAGTTCATCTGGAAAACACTCGAGTATCATTATTGTAGCTGAAGGGGATAAAACAGGTAAAAACATCTTTGAACTCAAAGATTACGTTGAAGAAAACCATCCTGCCTACGATATTAGAGTATCTGTATTAGGTCATATGCAACGCGGAGGAGCTCCTTCTTGTTTTGATCGAGTATTGGCCTCTAGATCTGGAGTTAAAGCCGTAGAAAGCCTCTTAGAAGGCAAAACTGGCTTAATGGTAGGAATTAACGATAATAAGCTTACCCTCACCCCGCTAGAACAAGCGATTAAAGGTAGTGCTGAAATCGACAAAGAACTCTTAAGAGTTAATAATATAATGTCAATATAATTTAAATTAATATAAAATGTCTGAATTGAAAATTGGAATTAACGGATTTGGTAGAATTGGAAGAATGGTATTTAGAGCTGCTGCGAAGAGATCTGATGTTAAAATCGTTGCGATCAACGATTTGTTAGATGTAGAGCATTTAGCTTATTTATTAAAGTACGATTCTGTTCACGGAAATTTCGACGGAACTGTTGAAGTAGAGAATGGTAACTTAGTAGTTAATGGAGCTGTAGTTCGTATTACTGCTGAGAAAGATCCTAAGGTATTACAATGGGATGCTGTTGGAGCTGAAATCGTTGCTGAATGTACTGGTATCTTTACAACATTAGATATGGCTCAAGCACATATTGATGGAGGTGCTAAGAAAGTTGTAATTTCTGCACCATCTGCTGATGCTCCAATGTTTGTAATGGGTGTAAACCACTCAGAAGCTAAAGCATCTGATAAGATCGTTTCTAACGCATCTTGTACTACGAACTGTTTAGCACCTTTAGCTAAAGTATTAAACGACAACTTCGGAATCGAGGAAGCTTTAATGACTACAGTTCACGCAACTACTGCAACTCAAATGACTGTTGATGGTCCTTCTAGAAAAGACTGGAGAGGTGGTCGTTCAGCACTTTTAAATATTATTCCAGCTTCTACAGGAGCAGCTAAGGCGGTAACTAAAGTAATTCCATCACTTGTTGGTAAACTTACCGGAATGGCTTTCCGTGTACCTACTGCAGATGTTTCTGTTGTTGATTTAACTGTTAAGTTAGGAAAAGAAACTTCTATGGCTGAAATCAAAGCTGCTTTTAAATCAGCTTCTGAAAACGAATTAGCTGGAGTTTTAGGATATACTGAAGAAGCAGTTGTATCTCAAGACTTTATCGGAGATGCTAGAACAAGTATCTTTGACGCTGAAGCGGGTATCGAACTCAACTCTAGCTTCTTTAAATTAGTTTCTTGGTACGATAACGAAGCAGGATATTCTAACAAATTAATCGATTTAGCTAAACACGTTTCTAGCTTATCATAATTATATAAAAATCCCTTAGTTTCATTACTAGGGGATTTTTCTCTACTACCTAAACTAACCTAACTATGATATTAATTGCTGACAGTGGGGCAACCAAGTCGGATTGGATTGCTTTGGATGAAAAAGGAAACCAATTGTTCTTTACTCAAACACTGGGATTATCTCCTGAAGTGTTAACTAGAGATGTTATTGAAGACCGTTTGGCAAACAATTTTGAGCTTTCAAAAAATGCTGAAAAGGTAACCAATGTGTTTTTCTACGGTGCTGGTTGTGGAACCGATCGTATGAAGACTTTTCTAACGGATATTTTTAGTGAATTTTTTCCTAATGCAAAAGCAGATATCAAGGAAGACACCTATGCTGCTGTATTTGCTACTACTAAATTAGGGGAACCTGGAATTGTATGTATTCTTGGAACGGGTTCTAACTGTAGCTATTACGACGGCCATCAATTGTTTCAAAAGGTGGTATCTTTAGGTTATATCCTAATGGACGACGGTAGTGGGAATTTCTTTGGAAGAAAATTAGTTAGGGATTACTACTTCCATAAAATTCCACAGGACTTAGCTTTAAAATTTAGTAAGGAATTCGATTTGGAAGCAGATGTGATAAAAGAACACCTTTACAAACAGCCAAACCCGAATACATATTTAGCTAAATTTGCTCGATTTATAGTAGAAAACAAAGACCATCCTTACTGTGTAGGTGTGATTAAGAAAGGATTGCAACAGTTTGTAAATAACTACATCATGCAATTTGAATTAGCGACCAAGGTTCCAATTAATTTTGTTGGGTCTATCGCTTATTACTTACAGGATGAGCTCAAGGATATTTTAAACAGAAATGATTTAATTCTCGGAAACATCAAACAGCGACCCATCGACGGTCTAGTAGAATTTCACAAAGAGAATATCTAATAATAGCAAAGCCACTTTAAAAGTGGCTTTTTTTATGCTTTTACTTTTTTGCAATCATCGATATTTCGATATCGACATCCTTGGGTAGTCGTGAGACTTGAACGGTTTCTCTAGCAGGAGCTGTTTCCTCCTTAAAATAGCTGCCATAAACCTTATTGATTAGTGAAAATTGATCCATATTACTGATAAATATGCTGGTCTTTACCACATTTTCAAAACTCATTCCCGCGGCTTTTAAAACAGCTTCTAAATTTTTCATTACCTGCTCCGTCTGATGTGTAATATCCCCCTGTATCAGCATTCCGTTTTTTGGATCAATTGGAATTTGACCTGAAATATAAAGGGTGTTATCGGTTAAAATCGCCTGATTGTAAGGTCCTATTGGTGCAGGAGCCTCTTTGGTAAAAATTACTTCTTTATTCATATCGATAGTTTTTAATAACGTCTACTTCGCTTATCCCATTTGAGATCACTGAGCAAGGCGCTCTTGATTCCTATAAAGAAATACCAACGTTCGTATACTCCAAATGGGGTCCAATCAAAATTAAGTCTAAAATCTTTTAGTTCACGATCAATTCTAAACTGAGTTAGGGTAAATCCTTTGTTTTTAAAGTCGTATCCAGAGGAAACACCCATACTCCATTTTGGGGTGAGATCGATATCTCCTGAGAACATCAAAGAATTGTTTCCTATGGAAGGATCTCGGTATTGATTTCTATAACTCATCGCATAGGAAAAATTCATTCTCCAGCCGATATTGTTTTGATAGACCGATTGAACTTTTCTGCTCTTGGATTGATTTTGCCTCCTTTGACTCAAATCGTCCCCAGGTCTTCCAAAGAGATTGTCTGATCTACCTCCAGAAACCGAATTCATAAAATAATCAGCTTCTTGTTGTTGTTCCTGATCTTGCTTGTCTTTTTGTTCCTCCTCGTCAGATTTTCTCTTGAAAGAATTGTTGTCCAAACTAAAGTTGAGGTTGGCACTTGCTTGTGTAAGCCTTAGCAGTCCTCCGTTTTGAACCACAAGAGTATTGATACGCTGTCTCGTATTAGGATCTATTTCATAAGGATCAAGTGTTCCGTTAAAATTGATGGAGATGAGGTCTTTAAATATTTTAGTGCTCCCTGAAAATCTGATAGGATTAATTTTTAGTGAATCAGCATCTAAATTATAAGAGGTTGAAAAGCTTAAATTAGGGATTAGTTTTATTTTCTTGAGTTCTGTTACCAGTGTGTCTTTGTTGTTAATTCTCTTTTTAACCTTCTTATTAACCTTGGCTTCAAAGGAGTTTTGAACAGATATTCCCATGGATTTTCTAGCAAATTGTCCAGGAGGGGAGTAGTAGGACCCACTAAACCTCGAATAATCGACTAAATTTCCATCACCGTCTAAAATCTGATCGTAGTACTGATCAAAAGAAGGTGTATATCCTATACTGACAGAAGGTCTTAGGGTATGTCGAATCGCTTGGATTTTCTTTCCTTCTTTAAAGTTAAAAGTCCCGTATACGGTAGTACCCATATTGATATTGAAGTTGTACTTAGAAAAGCGATCAAAACCTTTAATGGTATCCTTTACGATTGTTCCTTCAACCAATGATCTGCCATAGGTTTGAGTTACCCAGTTATCGGTAAATGACCCTCCTACAGAGACACTGAGGTACTTTGCTAACTTAAAATTGGTATTAAAGGGAAGTGAATGTTGCATTCCAAGTTGTGCTCCTTTAAACATCTCTGGTTTAAAAAAGAGCGAATCGGTGGTGCGAATTCTATTCTCTGATCGAACAGAATACTGAAAGTTGAGATTTTGTAAGATTCCTCTTTTACCCCCCTCTCTTTTGGCAAAAGGGTAGATTCGTTCTACACTTGCCTGCATAGTGGGTAGGGTAAGATTGATTTCCTGAGTATTAGTGTTTTGATTGTGAGATGCCGTTAAACTCAGATCAACCCTTGGATATTCTGGAAAGGTCTTCGAATAATTAATCGAAGAGGAGAGGTTGTTATTCTGTGTATTAGGCAGGTTGCTTCTGTTGAGGGAATTCCTAAAATAGGAACTAGATCCGAGGTTTACCGATGCTGAAACCTAGAGGTGGGATTTGCCTTTGAATCTTGAGCGTGTGAAAACTGTATATTGTATATAGCGGTCTTACTGTAATCGTCAAAGCCTTTCTGACTAGTGACGAGATTCTCGTATCTAAAGTTAAAATTACCGTTGTATTTATAGCGTTTATTATAGACGGATTGAGACCTAAACCCCCAACTACCGTTAGCGTATAAATCGGCTGTAAGATAGAGATCAGAATACTGATTTATAGGAAGGTAATATCCGGCATTTTGCAAGAAATAACCCCTGTTGGGATCCGATCCAAAACTCGGCATAATCATTCCAGCTGCTCTACCTTGAGTCATCGGAAAATATGCAAATGGCAATGCAATAGGGGTGGGAATATCCATTAGGTACAAATTGGAAAACCCAGCAATCATCTTCTTTTGTGGAACAAACTTGGCCTTTTTAATTCGAATGTAGTAATCGGGATCTTCCGGTGTTTGAGAGGAAGTCAAGCGAATGTCTTTTAAAAAGAAGACCGAATCGTTTTCTTTCTTAGTATAGTCTGCAAGAAGGTTCATATTCTCTCCGCCTAAGCCCCCTTGATCCGAACGAGAATTCCAAATCAATGCCTTTTGAGTGTTAAAATTAAACCGGATCGAATCTGGTAAGATAATATTTTCACCTTGTTTAAACTCAGGTAACTGTTCTAGTTCTCCATCAGAGTTGCGAATTCTACCAGCGTAAACTTCTCCTTCTTTGTAATCCATTATGATGATACCAGCCTTGAGCTCTGTATCTTGATAGTACAATTCTGCCTTGTTGTAGAGCACAATTTTATGCTCCTTTTTGATGAGCTTAATAGTGTCAATAGCGTTATAGCGTATTTGATCGAGAAGAATGGGTTGCTTTTTGGGAATACTATCTAAGGCGATAGAATCCAATGCTTTTGGGGTAGGTGGTAGGCTGTCTTGCTCAATCTGAGCCATCGTATAAAGGGGACTCAAAAAAAGCAGTAATGCCAGTAGTAAAAAAGGTTTATTTGAAAGCAATGCTTAATATCCTATTTTTGTATATAATCCATACAGCTATTCAAGCTCAAACTTACGGATTTTTTTAGTTTGAATCTTTGTATTTATAATATATTTAACCCCTATATTAGTACTTATATGCAAGCAAAAACAACATTTTCATCATCGAGCGTTTTAATTCAAATTAAAATGGTTCTGTTGCTGCTTTGCATTTTTAGCTCTTGGACAATCACTGCTACTGAAACTGTTAAACCCTTTGTGGTTGTACTCGATGCTGGGCATGGAGGTCACGATCCTGGAAATGTTCAAAATGGTTACTTTGAAAAGAATATTGCTTTAGCCATTGTTCTTAAACTCGGAGCAGAACTAGAGAAAAACAAGGATATAAAAGTTATCTACACCCGTAAATCAGACAAATTTGTCAATTTGTTTGTAAGGGGAGAAATCGCTAATAAAGCCAAGGCTGATTTGTTTATATCGGTTCATTGTGACTCCTTTTCAGGGAATGCTTATGGAGCTCATACCTTTGTTTTGGGGCTACACAGAAACCAGACCAATTTTAATGTCGCTAAAAAGGAAAACTCCGTGATTTATTTAGAAGAAGGCTATAGGGATAATTACGCTTCCTACGATATCAATTCTCCTGAATCCACTATTGGTCTAACCATTATGCAAGAAGAGTTCTTGGATCAAAGTGTTCATTTGGCGCGTTTGATTCAACAAAATGTAAAGAACAAACTCAAAAGAAGAGATAGAGGAGTTAAACAAGCGGGTTTTATTGTGCTTCATCAAACCTTTATGCCTTCAGTACTGGTTGAAACGGGCTATTTGTCTAATAAGAGTGAAGGAGCTTATCTAAATTCTAAAAAGGGTCAAAGTGAATTTGGAAAGGCATTAGCTGATGCGGTACTAAACTATAAATCGCAATTGAGCAGCAATCTTAGTTCCATTGAAGCTTCAAATTTTGTAGCTGCACCAGAACCCACAGCTACTAACACCAATCCTTCGGCAATTAGTTCGGATATTTACTTTAGAATTCAAATTGCAGCCTCTCCCAAAGTCATCGATTTAAAATCGTATAACTTTAAGGGATTGAGATTGTTATACAAGCTAAAAGACGGCAGGGTATATCGTTATTTCTACGGAAAAACAGCTCATTATAGCACCGCTAAGGAACTCTTGCAAAAAGCTAAGAATAAGGGCTACTCTTCAGCCTTTATATCGGCCTTTAAAGGAGATGCGCTTTATCCCTTGTCCAAAGCTTTGGAAAGTCTTGACCAACAATAGGTCATTGTATTAATTATTCATAAATTTGTTTAAGACTCAAATACGATATCATTGAAATTAAGTAGAGAAATAAAGACAGCAATTGTAGGACTAGGTGGAACCCTATTGTTTATTTTGGGATTTACCTATTTAAAGTCCAGCCCTATATTTGACAACAAAATTCAAATTTATGCAGTCTATGACAATGTAGGTGGATTGCAAACAGGAAACTCTGTTTCCATCAATGGATATAAGGTAGGTCAGGTAAAGAGCATCAACTTCTTAGACCGTTCTGGAAAATTAATTGTTACCATGTCGATTGACGATCAATTTAAATTTTCTAAAAAGTCGGTGGCTGAGTTATTCGATACAGGTATTATTGGAGGAAAGGGAATTCAAATTGTTCCAGATTTAGACCCTAACAGCCCTATTGTAGTAGTAGGAGATACCTTAGTGTCATCGATAAAACCAGGGGTTACAGAACTGGTGCAACAACAGTTAAACCCCTTACAGTTAAAAGTTGAAAACATCATCTCAAATGCAGATTCTCTATTAGTAGGGGTTAATAAACTCTTAGATCCAACCACTCGAAAGAACCTCCAAGAGGGAATCAATGGGATCAATGGTCTTATTCAGAGTTTAACACAGACCAATAAGACTATCAACGAATTGTTGATTCACAACAAGACTTCGATTGACAGTAGCTTAGTGGCTATGAATCAAACGATGAGTAATTTATCTCATATTACCGATACCATCGCAAATATGGGTCTCGATCAATCCTTAAATCAGTTATCGACCTCACTTTCTAGTATCAATTCTATCCTATCGAATGTAGAAAAGGGAGAGGGAAATCTCGGAAAACTCGCACAGGAAGACGAACTATATGAAAATTTAGAACGTTCGACAAAAGAGCTCAGTCTATTGTTACAAGATATGAGACTCAATCCAAAACGCTATATCAATGTATCGGTATTTGGCAAGAAACAAAAGGAATACAAGCTTCCTGAAAACGATCCAGCAAATCAAAATCAATAGGAATGGAATATGTGTCTTCGATTCTATTTGTAAGTGCATTAATACTAGGAATAGGTTTTTTTGTCAGAAACATCAAAAGGCTTAGAGCATCTATTAGTCAAGGAAAATCTATAGAACTAAATGGATCTAAGAAGGAGCGGCTAAAACAGATGCTTTTAATAGCTATCGGTCAGTCCAAAATGGTAAAAAAACCGATTGCTGGAATTCTTCACATCATCGTATATGTCGGCTTTATCATTATTAATATTGAAGTGCTCGAAATTGTCATTGACGGTATTTTGGGTACGCATCGTATCTTTAGTTCACTGGGAATCATCTATGATCTTTTGATCGCTAGTTTTGAGTATTTAGCCCTCGGAGTTATTGTTGCTGTAGTCTTATTTTGGATTCGTAGAAATGTCATACGCATCAATCGATTTATCAAATCTGAAATGAAGGGTTGGCCTAAATTAGACGCGAATCTAATTCTCTATATCGAATTGGTGTTGATGTCTTTATTCTTACTAATGAATGCTGCTGATTTAAGTCTTCAACAACTAGGAGCAGCTCATTATACTCAGGCGGGTAGTTTTCCAGTCTCGTCCATCTTAGTGCCCTTTTTAGAGTCTTTTAGTGCGGATCAATTAATGTTGATCGAGCGTACCGCTTGGTGGTTGCACATTCTTGGAATTTTAGGTTTTTTAAACTACCTCTACTATTCAAAACACTTGCATATTTTATTGGCATTCCCGAATACTTATTACGGAAAACTGACTCCAAAAGGACAACTTTCTAACGATTCTCAAGTAGCTTCAGAAGTTGCACAGATGATGGATCCCAATTTTGATCCCTATGCTGCAGCTCCTGTATCTGATACCGCTGTAGAGCCATTTGGTGCTTCGGATGTCAGTGATTTGAGTTGGGTGCAACTCATGAACGCTTATAGCTGTACCGAATGTGGAAGGTGTACTGCATCCTGTCCTGCTAATTTGACTGGAAAAAAATTATCACCTCGTAACATCATGATGAAGGTGAGAGATCGAGCAGAGGAGGCAAGTACTTTAAAGAGAACATCTGCTACTGATACAAAAAAATTACTAGGAGACTATATCACTCCAGAAGAACTTTGGGCTTGTACCAGCTGCAACGCCTGTGTGGAAGCATGTCCAATCAGTATCGATCCACTATCGATCATTGTGGATATGAGACGTTATTTAGTCATGGAACAATCTGCAGCTCCGACAGAGCTCAATTCTATGATGACTAATATAGAAACGAACGGAGCCCCTTGGCCATTTAATCAATTAGATAGAGCAAACTGGACTAATGAATAACACTCAAATAAACATACCTACTATGGCCGATATGGCTGCTCAAGGAAAGGAAGTTGAAGTACTTTTCTGGGTTGGATGTGCCGGTAGTTTTGACGACAGAGCTAAGAAGATTACCAAGGCTTTTGCAAAATTATTAATCGAAGCAAAGGTTGAGTTTGCAATCTTAGGTCAAGAAGAAAGCTGTACTGGAGATCCTGCAAAACGCGCAGGGAATGAATTTTTGTTTCAGATGCAGGCAGCTACCAATATTCAGGTATTGAACTCCTACGGTATTAAAAAGATTGTAACAGCATGTCCACATTGTTTTAATACCATCAAGAATGAATACCCAGAACTAGGGGGTGCTTATGAGGTAGTACACCACACTCAATTACTCAATGAATTATTGGAATCAGGAAGATTGCAGATCGAGGGAGGAAGTTTTAAAGGTGAAAAAATCACCTATCACGATGCCTGTTACTTAGGTAGAGCTAATGAAGTGTATCAGGCTCCAAGAAGTTTAATAACTGCTTTGGATGCTGAACTAGTTGAAATGAAACGCTGTAAACAAAACGGATTGTGTTGCGGTGCTGGAGGTGCTCAAATGTTTAAAGAAGCTGAACCGGGTGACAAGGAAATCAATATCGAACGCGCTCAAGAAGCTATTAATACACAAGCTACTACCATTGCATCTGCATGTCCATTTTGTAATACCATGCTCACAGATGGAGTAAAATCAGAAGAAAAAGAATCAGATGTTAAGGTGATGGATATTGCTGAACTCATCGCTAACGCAAAAGACTTATAAAATGTATGTCAATTTTGATAAGCTAGCTGATGATGCTAGAATTTGGATTTATCAATCCAATAGATCTCTTACTGAAGAAGAACAGAGTGAAATTAAAGAAGCGCTCCAAGCTTTTTTACAAGAGTGGACTGCTCACGGAAAGGATCTAAATGCGGGATTTGAGCTCAAATACAAACGATTTATAATAATTGGTCTCGATGCACAAACACAGGCCTCGGGATGTTCTATTGATGCTTCTGTTCACTTTATTCAAGAATTAGAAAAGAAGTATGATATCGATCTTTTAGATCGTATGAATGTGAGCTTTAAACAGGGGGAGTTTATCGCATATAAGACTTTAAAAGACTTTAAAGCCATGGCTAAGAATAAGTCAGTTTCTAAAAACACTGTAGTATTTAATAACCTAGTCGCTACCAAGGCGGAATACCTCGATCATTGGGAGGTTCCAGCCTCTGAGAGCTGGCATTCAAATTTCGTAAAATAAATGAAGCAATTCCCTCTATTACTTTTAAGTATTCTCCTTCTTTCTTCCTGTAAGGAAGATCCAAAGGTCGTTTATCAACGTCAACGTACTCAATGGGTAGACTCTACCTATACACAGTTGAGTCTCGATCAGAAAATAGGACAACTATTTATGTTAGGATTGACTTCTAGTGATCACGATAGTGTTGTTCAAAAGGTAGTTAATGATGTTAAAAAATACGAAGTAGGTGGATTGGCATTTTTAGTAGGAACTCCAGAGCGTCAAGTTGCGATCACTAATGAAATTCAGAAAAACGCACAAATTCCACTGATGATTGCCCTAGATGCAGAGTGGGGAGCTGCGATGCGATTTAAAAGAGAAGAAGGGTTTCCATGGACTATGGCAATGGGAGCGCTAACAGACAATTCTTTGGTCGAAAAGGCGGGTTATATGATTGGAGAAGAGCTCAGAAGAACAGGGGTTCATATGAATTTTGCTCCTGTAGCTGATATCAACATCAATCCTGATAACCCCATCATTGGAAATCGTTCATTTGGTTCTCATTTAAACAATGTTACTCAAAAGGCTGCAGCTTATGCTAGAGGACTTAGAGCCGCCTCCGTACTCTCTTGTGCCAAGCATTTTCCGGGTCATGGAGATACGGATATGGATTCTCATAAGACTTTGCCACAACTTTCATTTAGTCGACAACGCATAGACTCAATTGAACTTTATCCCTATAAATCGGGATTGTTAGATCAGGTAGACGCTGTGATGGTGGCTCATTTAGACATTCCGTCGATTACTAATCAACCAGGGACGCCTGCATCACTTTCAGCTGATGTAGTCAACGGTATTTTGAAAACGGACTTAGCCTATAAAGGTCTTGTAATTACGGATGCCCTTAATATGAAAGGAGTCACCCTTATTGCAGATGAGGGAGCTGCTGAATTGGAAGCCTTTAAGGCCGGAAATGACATTCTATTAGTGCCGGTGGATGTTGAAAAGGGAATTCAAAAAATTAAGAATGCCTATAAAGACTCAATTGTTAGTGAAGAACGTTTAGCACATTCTGTAAAGAAAATACTTTCTAGTAAGTACGACTTAGGAATGAATAAACCCTTTGAAGAATTGCAAATAGATTCTATCAGAGCTTATTACAATTCCAAGCCCAATAGTCTTCTTCGCTATTTAATACTTGAAAACGCGATTACCTACGTCTCCAATACTAAGAAATACGAGCCTATAAAAGCAGGAGCTAAAACGGCTTTCATTCAATTAGGGGATGCTTCTGGGTACCGATTTAAACACGATGTGCTTTTAAATGGAGCTGTTTATTTTGAAAATGATCAATTGACTGAGGAGCAGCTAAAGGATTTTGATGTAGTAGTGGTGGGGTATCACAAGAGTGACATATCACCTTATAAATCCTATAAATTTTCAGACGATGAAATTGAACTCTTGAGGAATTTAACCTCAATGGGTAAGGAAGTATACCTCAATGTATTTACTTCCCCTTACGCATTAAAAGACATTGATTTTATCGATGATTTTAAGGCAATTCTCGTCGGCTATATGAACGATGATTTCGTTCAACTCAAGATGTTAGAAGTGCTATCAGGAACCCTGGAACCAAAAGGTAGTCTACCAATTTCATTACCTAATTTAGAACTCTCAAAAGACAATTTATAATGAATCCTATGAAAATTGGTATTGTTTGTTATCCCACCTTTGGTGGAAGTGGTGTAGTGGCTACTGAACTCGGTAAGGCGCTTGCTGATCGAGGTCATGAGATTCATTTTATCAGCTATAAGCAACCTGTGCGCTTAGAATTATTGAGTTCTAAGATTCACTTTCACGAGGTTCACGTTCCCGATTATCCGCTCTTTCACTATCAACCCTATGAATTAGCGCTTTCGAGTAAGCTAGTCGATATGGTACAATTGCACCAAATTGAAGTTTTACACGTTCACTATGCGATTCCCCATGCATATGCGGGTTATATGGCTAAACAAATGCTCTTAGAGAAAGGAATTAATATTCCTATGATTACCACCTTACACGGTACTGATATTACATTGGTGGGAAAACACCCTAATTACAAGCCAGCAGTGACCTTTAGTATCAATCATTCAGATATAGTGACTGCTGTAAGTGCTGATCTTAAAAGAAGTACTCTTGAGCTCTTTGAGGTGCATAAGGAAATAGAAGTAGTTCCTAATTTTATCGATATCACTAATTACGACAAAACTAACAGAGAGTGTAAACGTTCGATGATTGCTCAGGATCACGAACGTGTGATTTCACATATATCTAATTTTAGGAAGGTAAAACACGTTCCCCATGTGGTTAAAGTGTTTTATAAAATACAGAAGGAAATACCTTCAAAACTCGTCTTAGTAGGAGAGGGGCCAGAGCGAGAAGCAGTTGAGCGATTAGTAGATGAGCTTGGAATTACAGACAAAGTTCTTTTCTTAGGAAATTCATCCCAAGTTGATCGCGTACTCTGTTTTTCTGATTTATTTCTATTGCCATCTAAATCAGAAAGTTTTGGATTAGCTGCACTGGAAGCTATGGCCAATAAAGTAGCAGTAGTCTCTAGTAATACCGGAGGGATTCCAGAGGTGAATATTCAGGGAGAAACTGGGTATTTAGCTGATGTTGGCGATATAGATGCTATGGCACAATATTCCATTGAAATTTTAAAGGATCTTGAGACCTTAAGGGCTTTTAAAAACAGGGCTTTTGAGAAGGCCTCAGATTTTGATATCCTCAAAATACTCCCACAATACGAAGCGCTCTATAAGAGAGCTTTGAATTTGTAGTAATTAACTGCTAATTGTTTAGGCTTTACCGATTTGATAGTATTCAAATCCAGCTTGTTGTAGTTCTATTTCATTGTATTGATTTCTGCCATCAAATACAATAGGAGACTTCATCAACTGTTTCATAAGATCTAAATCAGGAGCTCTGAAGGTTTTCCACTCGGTGAGTAAAATCATCGCATCTACCTCTTTTAAAGCATCGTATTTACTTTCGTTATATTCGACCTCATAGGAATTCAGATAATGAGTTTGAGCCTCCTCCATGGATTTAGGATCAAATGCTTTGACTTGAGCACCTCTGTCTATTAGGGCTTTGATCACCTCAATAGATGGGGCTTCGCGCATATCATCGGTACCTGGTTTAAAGGACAAGCCCCAGACCCCAAAGCAGTATCCACTTAGATCTTCTCCAAATCGTTTGACAATTTTTGAAACTAATACAGTTTTTTGAAGCTTATTTACTGATTCAACAGCTTTTATCAATTGAGAATCATAGCCGTGTTCAGATGCGGTTTGAACAAGAGCCTTAACATCTTTTGGAAAACAGGAACCTCCATAGCCTACGCCTGGATATATAAAACTGTAACCGATTCTAGAATCCGATCCAATACCGATGCGTACCTGATTCACATCAGCACCCACGCGTTCACAGATATTGGCGATTTCGTTCATGAATGAAATTTTAGTAGCCAACATCGCATTTGCAACGTATTTGGTCATTTCAGCTGAACGTACATCCATAGTGATGATACGATCGAAATTAAGTCTAAAGAAGGGTCTGTAAAGCTGTTTCATGAGTTCTAAGGCACTTTGATCGTCAGAACCTATAATTACGCGATCAGGCTTCATAAAATCCTTAATCGCATCTCCTTCTTTTAAAAATTCAGGATTGGATACTACTGAGAATGAAATAGACTCATTTCGTTTATCTAACTCAGTTTGAATAACTTCTTTAACGCGATCAGCAGTACCGACAGGTACCGTTGATTTATCGACCACGACTAGGGATGAAGTCATATGCTTTCCAATAGCTTTAGCAACCTCTAAAACATAGGTTAAATCTGCTGATTGATCAGCTCCACTAGGGGTACCTACTGCAATAAAAACAAAGTTTGTATCACTGATAGAATCCTTTAAATCAGTGGAAAAATGAAGATTGTTGTTCTCAATATTGCGAAGAACCATATCGCTTAAACTAGGTTCATAGATCGGAATAATTCCTTTTTGAAGCTGTTTAATTTTCTCCTCATCAATATCTACACAGACTACCTCATAGCCCATTTCAGCGAAACAGGTTCCGCTTACAAGACCTACATATCCAGTACCTACAATAGTTAATTTCATCGAATGCTCTTAAAATCTTAGAAGGCTAATTTAAGAAGCTCAATGATAATCACCTAATAGTTATCGGTTAATATGGAGTTAAAAATAGTTTGTGAATAGTAGTGGCTGTATTCGCGTACTCAGCTTTTGCAGCCATTTTAGTCCACTTAGGAGATTTGATAAATTTTTGCCAATTCTCATCGTGTTCCTTCATGTCCTTAAATTGAATCATATAGGTAAGACAGGGGCGATTGGCTCCAGAAATTTGATCTCCAAAAAACACAGGGTGAAGACCTACTTCGTAGAAAAGATCGAGTTCTTCAACATTGAACATCTTAATCTTTCTTCTGTTGGCATCTTCACTATAGCTCTCATAGGTTCTAAGCTCAAATAAACCAGAATCTGGTTTTATAGCATCCATTTTAGCAAGTCCATCAAAAGCTAATAAGAGCATAGATTCAATTCTGTCATAGAGTTTTTCATCAATTTTCATAGAATTATATGCTGTAGCTTCTTTGTTGTACTGCTCGTCTTTGTGTAATTCTTGAGTACTTACATAAGTATCTGCATCTGGGTATGCAATTAAAAACCAAAGCTTTGTAGGGTCTGAATTTCCGAGCTCTTTAAAAAGAGCAGTATGTTTAATACCTTTTCTTTTAAGAGTAGGAGTGAGTACATCCTGAAGGTATGCTGCTAACTTCGCAGTATTACCACCAGTTTTCATGGTATAGGTTCTCAATTCATAGAGTTCTTTTGCATCCGAGTTGGATTGTGCAAAACATCCTTGAGTAGCTATAAACACGATAGCTGCCAGTAGTAAAATTTTTAAATAGAGGGGTTTCATAATTTAATTGTTTATCTTAAAACAAATATACTATAATATTTTTTTAATTGTGTATATTTGACGCATTTAAATTTCATATGAAACAACTAAAAAATAAGTTATTTGTTCTCTTTATAATAGTAATTAGTTCAGCTTATTCACAATACGGATCTGTTGAACTGAACACAGGAGGATTTTCATTAGTACCCGCATTTACGGATGATCAGCCTAATTTTATTATTAATTTAGGGACTTCTACTGACAAAAGAGTATCTGGAAATTTGATTGCCAATATTCGCGTTGATGGGATGATACCAAGAGGTGGTATTTTTATTACTCGTTACAAATTAATAGATAAGAAATTTAAATTACACTTAGGAGCGCATTTACCTGCTTTTCAGGTGGATGAGGATTTTCATATGGACACTTTTTTTGCAAGGGAAGTACTAGCAACCTATCAATTAAGTGAATCAGTTGGTTTTACTGGAATGTTTATACGTGGTACAGGGATGAATAACGACTTTAAGATGAAGCTCTTAAACTTCTTGGCCATCATTAGAAAAAACAGTTTTGTTTTTACGACCCAAGTATACGGTATGGACTTTGAAAACACCTATGGTGTTGCTCAAGCAGTGAGTTATACCATTTCAAAAAAGTTTTCAATCAATGGATTCTTAAATAAAACCTTATCTGATGGTTCTGTGATTAGTACCTTCGGATTGAGGTATCAAATGTAGTATTCTAATTAAGCTTTTCCGATTCCTTAAAAGTATGTTATTACGGCAAAGTCATACTGTTCTATAAAGATAGATTTGAATGCCGATATATTGTTTTGCTCATAAAAAAGCAACATGGCCTTTTTGTATTCGATAGAATCAATGGTTCTAAATGAAATTGGACAGTGTTTGTTGTGAATTAGACACGCATTACTCACTATTCGAGCTGTCCTTTTATTACCATCATAAAAAGCTTGAATATACGATAGTAAAACAAGTAATAACAGTGCTTTTTCAAATATATTTTCCTTCGAGTTGACTAATTCACACATCTTTTGAAGAGCTTCCCGTATTTGGTGTTCATTGTCAAGAGGTTTGTAGTTTGTCCCAGAAATTCCAACTCTATGTGTTCTAATGTTCTTTTCCACTTCTAGGTCTTTGATTAAAATACTGTGGATGTCTTCTATTCGATTTAGCTGAATTGGATTTAGATAGTCGGGATGTTCCAAAATAAAATCCAGGGCTTCTTTATGATTGAGAAGCATGCTAGCTTCAGCCTTAGTTTTCCCTTCCGCAGTTTGTTTGTCTTTGAGTAATCTCTCAGTTTCTAAAAGAGTATAGGTGTTTCCCTCTATCTGTGAAGATTTCCAGCTCAGATCAATTGCCAATCGTTCCAATTC
>DAIRFL010000180.1:0-3725 GCA_036795105.1 Flavobacteriaceae bacterium
CCTCTTTGACGTTCTATTTCCATAAAGTCGGAAGTAGCCCCTTTCTTGATTTTATTGTTTTTTACCGCTCCAGCTTCCTGAATTGCCCCACCAAATAATAACAATTTCTCGGTAAGGGTAGTTTTACCAGCATCCGGATGGGATATAATACCAAAGGTTCTTCTCTTTTGTAGCTCTTTAGTTAGACTCATGAAAAAAATTTTTACAAAAATACATTAAATTCAATGTTTTTTAGGCCTGTTTCTAAGGAAACCTTTAATTTTATAGTCTATGGAAGAACAGGTTATATTAGTTGATGAAAACGATTGTAAAATTGGGCTAATGCCCAAGATGGAAGCACACGAAAAGGCATTGTTACACAGGGCATTTTCTGTTTTTGTACTCAATGATAAGGGAGAGATGATGCTTCAACAACGCGCTCATTCAAAATACCACTCTCCTGGCTTGTGGACCAATACCTGTTGTAGCCATCAACGCGATGGAGAAGACAATATCACTGCTGGGAAGAGAAGACTCATGGAAGAGATGGGCTTTGTGACCGAACTAGAAGAACTCTTTAGTTTTACTTATAAAGCAGCTTTTGACAATGGATTGACAGAACACGAATTCGACCATGTGATGCAGGGGTATTACGATAAGGAGCCCAATATCAACCCAGATGAAGTTGCTTCTTGGAAGTGGATGAGCCCAAAAGATGTCAAAGAAGACATCAAAAACAATCCAGATGAGTACACGGCCTGGTTTAAAATAATATTTGAAAAATACGATCACTTTACAAACGATTAATATGGGAGTAACTATACACAGAGAAGCACATTTTAACGCAGCACATCGATTGTATCGACCCGATTGGTCAGATGAAAAAAATACTGAAGTTTTTGGGAAATGTAGTAATCCCAACTATCACGGGCATAACTATAAACTCATTGTAAGTATTAGTGGTGACATAGATCCAGAGACAGGATTTGTGATGGATATGAAGGTCTTGAAAAATCTAATAATAGAACATATAGAGGATTATTTAGATCACAAGAACTTAAATCTCGATGTTGAGGAATTCAAAAAACTCAATCCAACCCTGGAAAATATTGTAGTGGTTATTTACAATAGATTGAGACCGTATATCGCCTCCGATAAGAAACTGACTATTAAACTCTGGGAAACCAGACATAATTCAGCAACCTATAGCGAATGAATCAGTTAGAGCCTTTAAAATTTAAACCGATTTTCAAATACCGTATTTGGGGAGGAGAACAATTAAAAGAGGTTCTTCACAAAGAATACACAGAGGAGAATATCGGTGAATCATGGGAGCTTTCAGGAGTGGCTGGGGATGTTTCTGTGGTGAGTGAAGGATCGTACAAAGGAAAAAGTTTAACGGATCTGATTGACTCTTATAGAGAAGATTTATTAGGAGCTTCAGTAATGAAGCGTTTTGGAATGGAATTTCCAATTCTAATTAAGTTTATCGATGCTGCAAAGGATTTGTCTATTCAAGTACACCCCAATGATGAGTTGGCAAAACAGCGTCATCAATCATTTGGTAAAACAGAGATGTGGTATGTGATTCAAGCCGATAAGCAGGCGAACTTAATAGTTGGATTTAAAGAAGGGGTTACTCAAGAACACTTTCAAGAGGCTCTTAAAAAACAACAGCTGGAATCATTGCTCAACTATCATAAGGTCCAAAAGGGAGCTGCCTTTTTAATACCTACGGGTACCATTCACGCTATTGGAGCAGGGGTGATGCTCGCAGAGATTCAGCAGACCTCTGATGTCACTTATAGAGTTTATGATTTTAATAGAAAGGACAAGGATGGTAACACAAGAGAACTCCATACAGAACTTGCCTTAGATGCCTTAAACTATCAAGGAGTAGATGGGTTTAAACAAGTTTATAGGGAAGAAGTCAACAAGTCAAATTCTATTGTAGATTCTCCTTATTTTATTACAAAATACCTTCCAATCAAAGATGTATATGAAATGGATCTTTCTCAAAGAGATTCCTTTACCATATTGATGGCGGTCAATGGGAATTCCAAAATTAAATATGGAGTGAAGACCTATGAATTAAACTATGGGGAAACCATACTAATTCCAGCTTCATTGAATCATCTTACTCTAGAAGGAGCGTCGACCCTTTTAGAAATTTATCTGTAATAAAGCCAAAAAAAAACCAGCATCTGCTGGTTTTAATCTTTTACTTTAAAGCATTGATCTTATCGACCAGCCCTTTGGCTTTCGTCTCTAAGTCAGCCTTAACTGATTTGAGGTGTTTAGCACGGTCTTCAACAGATTTGTTGTTGATGCTTTCTGTAAGCTCATCAAAGACAGCTATAGCTTCATCAATGATAGCTTCAGCCTCTTTTGAATCGAACTTTTGATTGACAGCCTCCCAAATATAAACTGCTTCGATGATGTCACCGATTACGTAATTTAAATCCTTTTTTAAGTTTTTAATACTCGCCATAACGCATTTTTTAATTTCGTTGCTAAATTACAATTTATTCTTGAGTCAATAAGCTTTTTAGTTGTTTTCCGTACTTAGAATTTGCAACCTCATCAGGAAGAACACTGTAGATAGAATCTAAAAATTTTGGATTTGCCTCAGGGATTTCCACTACAGCGATATAGGGAGCGACTACAGATTCTTTGTTGTTTAAGGCGTAGTTAATAGCAAATAGATATCTTCTGAGCTCGTTTTTGTTGTTCACTTCTAAAATAGAATCCATACCAGCTTGATCACCCTCTTGATTAAAAGCGATTGCCTGTTGCATCAATTCTAAATTCTTGTTGTTAAAGCGACTCATCATCTTCTGAAATCCTTCGAATACTTCATGTGATTTTGATCCTGAAACATCTGGATTGATGTCAAAAGTGTTCCAATTGGTGTTTACTGTAATCTGGCCAGGTTCAGCAAAGAGTCGAATACGATCGTTAAATTCATTGTCGTCTTTGCGTTCAAGATTTAAATAGAGTAGTTGTGCTTCATCGATGCTTGTGTCAAACATAAAGTTTCCATCACCATTAAGCTCGATTGAATCGAGAGCAACCATGGTTGAATCATGTAATTGTTGTAGGTATAAGGTCCCCTTTTTAAGGCCTTTTATAGTTCCTTGAATTTGAAGGTTTCCACTTGGTTTAGTCGAACATGAAGCAATGATTGCAAGGAGTCCAACTAGGGTTATGATCTTTTTCATCAGTTGATTTTTTTAAGCTGCACAAATATGCGTAATCTCTGTTTAATATTTAAATTTTAGAGGCAATTTCCATTAAATAGGCACAAAAGAGTGCTCCTGTAGTACCCACTACGTATCCCATTACCGCTAGAAGTACCCCGACGGATGCTAAAGAGGGATGAAATTCAGCAGCGATGACTGGTGCTGATGCTGCTCCTCCTACATTAGCCTGAGAACCTACTGATAAGAAAAAATAAGGTGCTCGGATGAGTTTGGCAACAACTATTAACAAGATGGCATGAATAGCCATCCATACAATACCAATGAGGATCAGACCTGGATTTTCAAAGATTTTAGTGAGATCCATTTTCATACCAATCGTAGCTACTAGTATATAGATAAATACAGATCCAAATTTAGATGCCCCGGCTCCTTCGTAGTTCTTTGCTTTGGTAAAGGAGAGTATAATTCCAATGAGAGTTGCAATGACGATCATCCAAAAGAAGGAAGATCCCAAGAACGAAAAGAAACTCTTTTTATCGGATA
>DAIRFL010000180.1:3735-4009 GCA_036795105.1 Flavobacteriaceae bacterium
CCCAATCGTAGGAGCTAATTAGGATGTCACTGAGATGGTTTCCAAAAAGATGTGCAATTCCTACAGAGCTAAATGCTAAAAATAGAAGGACCATATAATCGTTAAGAGTTGGCACTCTAGTAATGGATGCTGCAAACTCGCTCACCTTTTCCTTAAGGGCTTCAATGGATGAAGTATCAGCTTTAAGCCAACGATCAATTTTTTTGGTTTTACCAACTCCTAAGAGTAAGAGTGCTAACCATATATTTCCAATTACGATATCAATGAGGACCAT
>DAIRFL010000181.1:0-3962 GCA_036795105.1 Flavobacteriaceae bacterium
GCTCAATCGGACAAAGTCTACTTAGATAATTTAATCTCTTACAACAAATTAGTTGCTCAGAGAAACGCCTTGCTTAAATACTTCGCCCTAAATCAAACATTTGACAGTGACACCCTAGAGGTTTACAATCAACAACTCGCTGGCTTAGCTACTGATATATATGAAGTTAGAAAAGAATTTATAGAAAAGCTAGCACCGATATTTCAGGAACAATACCGCAAAATCACAGAGGACAAAGAACATGTTTCATTGACTTATAAGAGTCAGTTACACGATTCAACTATTGAAGACTTACTCCATTCCAACATCCAAAAAGATCGAATACTTCAATACACCAGTGTTGGAACTCACAAAGACGATATCAAATTTAAGATTGGCGACTACCCCATTAAGAAGTTTGGTTCTCAAGGTCAACAAAAATCTTTTTTAATCGCTCTTAAACTCGCTCAATACGCATTTATTAAGGAGCGTTTAAAAACCAAACCCATCTTGCTTCTAGATGATATATTTGATAAATTAGACGATCAGCGAGTTGCCCAGCTTATCAAACTAGTCAATATGGACACCTATGGTCAAATTTTTATATCGGATACGCACAGAGATCGTACTGAAGAAGTCATTAAAGCCACCGATCAATCCTATGCCCTAATCGAATTGTAATGAAGCAGCTCAGTTACCTATTAATAATTGTGTTATTCGCCTCCTGTGGAGCTGAAGTACAAGTTGACAAACTCAATGGTTATTGGGAAATCGATCATGTGATGTTTGCCAATGCTACCAAGAAAAAGTATGCGATGAACCTTACTGTTGATTACTTTGAATACAAAGACTCCATAGGCTTTGTGAAAAAAGTCCAACCTCAGCTCGACGGAAGTTTTAAGGCGTCGAATGACCGTCAATACTTTAGAATCGACACCACTGAGACTGGTATCTATTTGAATTTTGATAATGGTATTAGAGAAAAAATCAGTCGTTTAAACAGCAGTCAACTCGTATTACAGACTGTTGATTCGACTAGTTTTCACTACAAAGCTTATCAACCCCTACAAATAAACAGCAATGAGTAAGGATCCTGAAAACATATCCGAAGTTCTAAAAGAGTTTATCAAAGACAATAAGCTCGAATCGGGAATTGACAATGTTCGCATTGTGGAATTGTGGAAAGAGCAAATGGGTCCTGGAGTAGCAAATTACACTCAACAGATACAATTGAGCAATAAAACGCTGTTTATTAGCCTCTCTTCTGCAGTGTTAAGAGAAGAACTCTCTTACGGAAAGAGCAAGATCATCCAAATGATGAACGAGGCCCTTGGCAAGGAGCTCATCACAAAAATCGTTCTGCGCTAATTAAGCGTATACCTCTTCCTTAGAAAAGAAAAAATCAGATTCAATTTGAGCGTTCTCATCGGAATCAGATCCGTGAACTGCATTGTAAGAAATAGATTCAGCAAATCTGTTTCTGATGGTTCCCTGAGCAGCTTCTTTTGGATTGGTAGACCCTAAAAGTGTTCTGTAGTCTTCAACTGCATTTTCTTTTTCTAAGATTGCAGCGACAATTTTACCTGAAGTCATAAAAGAAACGAGTTCTTCAAAAAATGGTTTGTCTTGGTGAATCTGGTAAAATGAACGTGCATCTGCATCTGTCAATCGAGTCATCTTAAGTGAAATGATTTTAAAACCAGCTTCGTTAATCATTTGTAAAATTGCACCGATATGCCCTTTTGCAGTAGCATCGGGCTTAATCATTGTGAAGGTTCTATTTGAGGTCATTTGTTAAATTTTTGGCGAAATTACAGCCTTTATACAAATATCCCAACAAATAGTTAAATTAGTTTTATTAGTTGTAGTCGATGAGCAGCTCTTGTTTATAAGCAATTGAATCGGTGTGAATACTAAAAGATACTTTTTGAGCATTTAAATCAAATCCTACTAAACCAAAACTTCGATCAGCGACAACTGCTCCTACTCTATAAGGATTGGGTTCTCCTTCAAAACTAGCATAGGAATGCGTTAATCCACTAGAGGTAAAATCAACTAAGGGATAAGGCAATTCAGAATCGTTGAGTTTTGAGAATTCAGAAATATGTCGATCACCAGAAACTATCATCGCATTTGAAGCCTTTGTAGACTTTAACAGCGCTATTAATTTATCTACTTCATGTGGCATATTAGCCCAGGATTCGAAACCGTGTAAGCCAGATAAAAACTGTATGCTGCTGATGATGACATTGTAATCGATATCCTCTTCTAAAAGCTCTTGTTCCAACCAGCTCCACTGAGCATCACCAAGCATGGTTCCCGCTCCGTTTGAATTGGGTATATAGCGCTTTTCACCAGATGGATCTTTGGTGAGATCTGATCTAAAATAACGAGTGTCTAAGATGATAATTTTAATTCTCGATCCCTTCACCTTATAGGTCTTAGAATGATAGACTCCCCTTTGAGTTCTTCTGGGATCATTTTCTGAGAGCCCTAAAAAATCTAAAAAAAGCTGTTGACTCTCCTCTTTATCTTCAAAATTAGCTCCACCATCGTTGAGTCCGTAATCGTGATCGTCCCAAGTAGCTAGTACTTCCGTTCGTTCTTTGAGCCTTTTATAGGACGCTATCTTGTTTTGTTGTTGGTACTTGAGCTCTAGCGTATTCATTCCACCCCCATCGGCATAGACAATATCACCACCCCAAACGAATACATCTGGATGCAATTCACTTATATTGTCCCATACATCATTTGGCAAATCCACTTTATTACATGATCCTACCGCAATTGAAAAGTCAAAACTCCTTTGAGTTGTTTGTTCTTGCTTTGAACTTTGATTACAACTCGTTAGCACAAGAGTAAAAACGAGTAATAGCGCTTTAAATGTTTTCATTTATCGAAGTTGTTTAGTCCTTAAATGTATGAATAAATTGTATCTTTACCCCCATGACTAAAGAAGATTACCTCCAACTAAAAAAATCGATAAGCCCTGGGCAGAATTGTGTAATAATCCCACATAGAAATCCCGACGGAGATGCTATGGGGTCCACCTTGGCCCTTTGCTGCTTTTTAAACAAAATGGGAGCTAATGCTGTGGTTGTCTCTCCCAATGAGGCTCCTTCTTTCTTAGAGTGGTTGCCTGGTTTTGAATCGGTGGTATTCTTTAACAGCCAAAGAGCTAAGGCAGAAGAACTAATCGATAATGCAGCACTTATTTTTACCCTAGACTTCAACGATTTTTCAAGAACAGGTTCTGAAATGCAGGCGGTCTTAAGCCAAAAAGAGGCTCGATATATTATGATTGATCATCATCAGCAACCTAGTGATTACGCAGAGTTTACCTATTCAGATACCTCGATGAGTTCTACTTCAGAAATGGTCTATCACTTTATCGATGAATTAGGAGCCCTCGCTCTTATTGACAAAGACATCGCTACATGTATCTATACGGGAATACTCACCGATACTGGGCAGTTTAAATTTCCAAATACGAGCTCTAAAACACATCAGATAGCAGCCCACTTAATGGATTTGGGGGTTGATCATTTTAAAATTCACCAGGAGGTCTACGACACTAACGATACGAGTACATTAGAACTCTTGGGATGTTGTCTCTCCTCAATGGAAGTACTAGAGGAATACCACACTGCTATTTTAAAATTATCCGCTGAAGAATTACAAGAACACCACTACAAAAAAGGAGACACCGAAGGATTTGTCAATTACGGTTTATCGCTAAAGGGAATCGTGTTTTCTGTTATATTCATAGAACACAAAGAAGAGGGAATTATAAAAATTTCTTTTAGATCTCAGGGAGCTTTCTCCGTCAATGAATTTGCGAGAGCTCATTTTGAGGGCGGTGGTCACGACAATGCAGCCGGAGGTAAATCAACTGACAGTTTAGAAGCGACTATTGATCGTTTCAAATCACTGCTCAGTCAGTACAAAGAAAAATTAAAACAATAAGTTAAATACTACTAGAA
>DAIRFL010000182.1:0-3954 GCA_036795105.1 Flavobacteriaceae bacterium
TATGAAAATTAATGGTTATTCATTAATTTCTAAGTAACTTTAGACTTCAATTACATCCAATGAATTTAAAGTCGATGCGCTTATTAAAGAATTCCTTACTAGCAATTTTAATAGCAGCTAGCAGCTCTTGTCAAAACAAGACTACAACTGCAACTTCAAACACTTCTACTACGATTGCTGACACCTCAACAATGGTGTTCATTCCTGCAGGTGTATATACCATGGGAGGGCGATCTAATCAAGCTGATTTTGATGAATTTCCAAGGCATGAAGTTCGAGTTTCAGCCTTTTATATAGATCCTACCGAGGTGACTAATAGTGAATTTAAAGCCTTTGTTGATGCAACAGGCTATATTACAACTGCTGAGAAAGATATCGATTGGGAAGAGATGAAGAAAACAATTCCAAAAGGAACTCCAAAACCAGATCCCTCAGTTTTAAAAGCAGGTTCCTTGACCTTTGCTCCTACCGATCATCCTGTTGATTTAAGAGATTATTCTCAGTGGTGGGAATGGACTCATGGCGCTGATTGGAAGCATCCTGAAGGACCCGATAGTTCCATAGAAGACAGAATGAACCACCCTGTTGTTCACATCTCATGGGATGATGCTAATGCCTATGCCTCTTGGGCTGGCAAAAGGCTCCCTACAGAGGCTGAATGGGAATGGGCTGCTTCTGGACCTAACACTGACAATAAATATCCCTGGGGTAATACTCCCATTGAAAAAGCAACTGATAAAGCCAACTTTTGGCAGGGCATTTTTCCTTATAAAAATGAAGTATTAGATGGTTATTACACTACTGCTCCTGTTAAAAGCTATCCAGCAAATGGATATGGCTTATACGATATGGCTGGAAATGTTTGGGAGTGGGTTCAAGATCGATACGATATTGACAGTTATCAAAACTTTGCTGACAAAGGAGTGGTTGAAGATCCAGAATGCACCACAACCTATAACGATCCTAGAGAACCAAATTCACCCAATCACGTCATTCGTGGAGGATCTTTTCTTTGCAACGAAAGTTATTGCTCAGGCTATCGAGTGAGTAGAAGAATGCGTTCTAGTAAAGATTCTAGCTTTGCTCATACAGGGTTCAGGTGTGTTGTTGATGCAGATTAAACTAATTCTTTACTAAAACTCTATTTCTTATGAAAAAAATATACTTACTCCTTATACTAGGTATTGTACCAGTTTTAAGTTTTGCTCAAACTGAGTATACGTTTAAAGAAAACATCACCTATAGAGCGGATCAGTTTTATAAAACAGATTACGAGAAAGAGCGTTGTATTTTAGACACCTACATTCCTGAAGGGGTACGAGATTTTCCGACTTTGGTGTATTTTCACGGTGGAGCTTTAAAAGGTGGTAGTAAAAACATACCAGAATACCTCAAAGGAAAAGGGATTGCTGTGATTGCTGCCAACTATCGTTTTTTTCCTCAGGTGAGTACTGATGTGGTGGTTGATGACGCTGCTGCAGCTGTAGCATGGGTCTTTAACAATATTGAGGCGCTTGGAGGTTCAAAAGAAAAGATATTCTTATCAGGACACTCTGCTGGAGGATATTTAACCTCCATGCTTGGATTAGACAAACGCTTCCTAGAAAAATACGATATCGATGCGGATCAAATCGCTGGTTTAATTCCACTAAGTGGGCATACAATTACTCATATGACTGTTAGAGAGGAACGAACTATTGGTCCCTTAAAACCACTAGTAGATGAGTGGGCTCCATTGTATCACGTCAGAGCAGATGCACCTCCTTATATCATCATCACTGGAGACAGAGAATTAGAAATGCTCGGTAGGTATGAAGAAAACGCCTATATGTGGAGAATGATGCAACTCGTAAAACACCCTCATACAGAACTATATGAAATAGATGGATACGGTCATATGATGGTGTATCCAGCTATTCCAATAGTTGTTAGAAAAATTAAAGAACTCTCTAAAGCAGTTGATGCTCAAAACTAATTCTTAAGCACAACGCACGGTTACCGAATGGGTATGTGCATCATCACTTGATGAAGTCACTGTGATTGATTGATTGGATTGCAAAGAAGAAAATTGACTGGAAGTGATCGTCACCGTATGAGGGTGATTGGAGGTTCCTTTAATATTATAAGTCTTTTCGCTTCCTGCTAAAACATCTGCTTTAGACACTGTCAGTGTATGACCGTGATTGGAACTTATAGACGAACTAGTTCCATTGTCTAAACAACTTTTTGTTGTAGGTGTAGTTCCTCCCGTATCTTCTTCTTTGGAACAAGAAGAAATACTAGGTACTGCTGAAATAAATAGCAGAGCTCCGATACTTCTTTTTAGAAATGTAGTTCTGTTCATGATGCTATTTTTAATGGTTCTTAATAAGGTAAGAAGTATTTCAATACAAATAGCATTACAAACTGTTAAATAAGATTTATTTAACAGTTTATATCTGAATAAATAGAGGCTTAAAAATTAAAACCAAGCTTTGTTAAACCCGCTTGAATTTCTTGATCTTTCATGAACATATTCCATAATAGTCCTGATCTGTAATTCTCGATCATCACTACGATAGGCCCTTGGTCGATGGCTAAATACCCATCTGAAGTCCAATTATCACCTACGCTAAATGCATCGTAAAAACCATAGGGACCCCATAGTTCCTTATGATCGTAATAAAAATGACGAACTGCTCTTAGGGATTGACTAGATGAATAGGGAATCGATGAAAGAGCTGCTGTTGGAGTTATGACTCCTTTGTCGTTAGTAGGAGAATGAGCACTGTAACCATTTACGCTATAACTAGCGGTTAATCCCCAACATTTATCACTGTAATGAGGATATGATTTTGGATTAGCCTTACAGTATTCATAATTGATTAAACTGTGCATTTTATTCTGATTCCAATAATTTGCATAGGTATCTGACAAATTTCTTGGATCTAATCCTAAAAACGAATAATGTGAAAAAAACAATGGTCCTCCATAACTTGGACCTAAAGGTAATTTGAGGTTATTATAGTAAGTAACTCCATTGTAAAAATTTCCTTTGGTCCAGAGATTGTGATAGAGATCTTTATCAATTGGATGAGTAGGTGAAGCTGCTCCTAGTATATAGGTTATCAATACTTCGTTCCATCCCTTTAATTGATGGTTTTTTGAAAACCCATAATTAGGAGACCAATGCCATAAATAGGTGGTTCCTTCTTTGGTATACCAATCCCATTCTACCTCTTCCCAAAGCTTTGTGATTTTACTTCTAAGAGTGGTTTCTTCAGTAGTATTTTGATTGAAGTATTGACGTGCCGTAAGCAATCCTTGAATCATAAATGCCGTTTCGACTATATCACCTCCGTTATCATCTGAAGAAAATGGTTTTACTTTCCCAGTATCACCGTAATACCAATGAGGGAAAGCCCCGTGAAAACGATCTGAGTTCAATAAGAAATCACAAATTTTATCAATCTTTTGTCTTGCTTCAGTTCTGGTCAAAAAACCTCGATTCACACCAGCGATGATGGCCATGACTCCGAATCCACTACCACCTGAGGTTACCGTATTCAAATCAAAATTGTTACGAGCAGGGTGATTTCGTTCCCTTGCCATACCACTACTATGAGCAGCATCCGTAAAATACTTAAGTGTATAATACTGAATGCTGTCCAATAGTTGGTTATCGGTAAGTTCCTCTTCAAGTTTTGGATTCAACTGATCAAATATATCAGGATCCGCTTCTTGACTAGGCGAGGGCTTGGAACAAGATATGATTACAAGTCCCAATAAGAATAGACCAAATAGGCTGTTTTTTGTCATTTATTCTAGGATGAATGAATTTGTTAAATCTGCATCGCTATTAGGAGCGATGGTAAACTTATAGGTTCCAGCTTCTACTCTAAACTCCCCTTGATTCCAAAAACCTAAATCTTCTTTAGTGAGTTTAAAATGAACTGTTTGCTCTTCTCCAGCTTT
>DAIRFL010000183.1:0-3916 GCA_036795105.1 Flavobacteriaceae bacterium
ATCACATGACAATGACACATGATTAATTCTTATATTTGATTTCAATTAAAATAGATTTTGTTTTTTTCTATAGTTTTTACAATAACCGTCATCACTGCAATCAGTATTGGAGTATTCTACCTTAAAAAGAATACAAATGCCCTTTTAATAAGTTCATTTATACTTATTTTAAGCTTATACTCCATCACTCACTATTTAGTGCTAATTGAACCTTCTGTATTTTGGGCAGCAATACTTTACATCAATTTCACCCCTCTGTATTTACTACTAGGCCCTCTTCTTTATTTTTATATCAGAAATTCTACTTCGTTTAGTTCTGGCTATCAAAAAAGGGATTGGATTCATTTTATTCCTGCGATTATAGAATTCATTGGTATAAGCTCTTACATATTTAGTTCTTTTGAATACAAAACAACTTCTATTCAAAATTTATTTAACGATTATGAAAGTTTTAAAAACATGGACTTTCATTTAATTTACAAACCCTCTATAAGTTTTGTTATCAGAATTGGATCGTTACTCTCCTACACCATCTACAGTCTTTTGATCCTTAAAAAATTTTACAATACTAAAAGCAGCGTTGACCAAATAAACAAACAGAAGAGAATTAGTATCATTTGGCTCTTTATATTTTTGGTATTTGTAATAATCACAACGATATCTTATACATTATTTACTCTAAATATATTTTCAAACATCATCTTCTCTAATTTCAATGAAGTTGTAATCTCCATTTCTGGACTTAGCATAACCTTAATGGCTTTGAGTTTATTACTCATTCCATCCATCTCAAAAAACATTTCAAAACTTGCCTATAAGGAAATAGATCAAGAAAAACTCATCACAGAAAATCCATACTTCCATGAGCTCAAGGATCAAATTGACAACTACTTTATTAAAAACAAACCCTGTTTAGAAAAGAAATTCACTCGTATTGATCTAGCAAGAGCCCTGGATGTTCCAGAACACCATATCACTCATTGTTTTACCTACATTTTTAAACAATCTTATCCTGCCTATAAAAATTCTCAAAAAGTGGAATTTTTAAAAGAAATTTTAGATTCAGCTGAATCTAATCTCAAAATTGATAACCTTTATACAAAGGTTGGATTTACTTCAAAAAGCAGCATGTACACTTCATTTAAAGAATTCGTTGGAATGACTCCCAATCAATACCTTAAAGAGGTATTAAAGTCTAAAAATGTCAAGTAAAAGACAACTATTAAACTATTATTGAATCCAAAGTTTTTTTGTAATTTTGTACAAATTTTTCAACTATGAAATTAGCCTTATTGACAATTGGCATTTTAGCACTGGCATTTGCCGGTATAGCAATCAAAATATGGGGAAAGAAAGACGGTAAATTTGCAGGTACCTGCGCTAGTCAATCCCCTTTCTTAAACAAAGAAGGAGTCACTTGTGGTTACTGTGGCAAAGTTCCTGATCATCAATGTGAACGAAAGGCTGAGGCTTAAGTGAGCGAGGATCAATTACAACATACTATCGAGGCTGCTAAAAAAGGAGATCAACTCGCTTTTAGTACACTTTTAGACGTCTATTGGAAGGATGTGTTTAATTTTCAGAATCAGTTTCAAAATGAAAATGACGCTGAAGATATTTGCATTGAAACCTTTTCAAAAGCCTTCGATAATATCGATAAGTTTGATCCCAACTACAATTTTAAGACCTGGCTTATTACCATTTCAAAGAACATTCGAATCGATCTTCTTAGAAAACACAAGAATGCCCCGACAAACAACTCTATTGAAGAGGACTTTGTCGCACACAATGTAGTAGATGAAGCCCCTACTGCTGAAGATGATTTAATTAAAGAACAGCAATTGGATAAATTGCTTAAGCATATCAATAATTTAAAACCTCATTACAGAGAAATCATTAATTTGAGGTATTTTAGACAGATGAGGTATGCTGCAATTGCCGAACACTTAGATCAGCCTCTTAACTCAATTAAAGTAACGCTTCTAAGAGCAAAAAAATTACTTGCTCAGAGCATTCAATCTGAAAACGACTCAGTTTAACACCACAACTATGTCAGAAACGATTACATCAAAACAAGAACCGAAAAAGGCGGCTAAACCAAAATGGTTAAGAGTAAAATTACCTACTGGTAAGAAATACACTCAGCTCAGAGGTCTTGTAGATAAATACGATCTTCATACAATTTGCACCTCGGGTTCTTGTCCTAATATGGGAGAATGCTGGGGCGAAGGGACCGCTACCTTTATGATTCTTGGAAATATCTGTACGCGTTCTTGTGGTTTTTGCGGGGTTAAAACCGGTAGACCTGATCAAGTTGATTGGGAAGAACCTGAAAAGGTTGCTCAATCGATTAAGATCATGAACATCAAACACGCGGTGATTACTTCTGTAGACCGCGATGATTTAAAGGATGGAGGTTCGATTATTTGGGCTGAAACTGTTCAAGCGATTCGAAGGTTGAATCCAAATACTACTCTAGAGACGCTTATTCCAGACTTTCAAGGCAACCACAAGCAAATAGATCGCATTGTAAAAGTTGCTCCTGAAGTTGTTTCTCACAATATGGAAACGGTAAGAAGATTAACGCGTTCGGTTCGAATTCAGGCACAATATGATCGTTCTCTTGAAGTTCTTCGTTATTTAAAAGATCAAGGGATTAATCGAACCAAATCTGGTATCATGTTAGGTCTTGGTGAAACAGAGGATGAAGTGATTGAAACTCTGAAAGATCTTAGGGATGCAAAGGTAGACATTGTAACCATCGGTCAGTATTTACAACCTTCAAAGAAGCACTTGCCTGTATTGGATTTCATTACCCCAGAGCAGTTTAAGAAATACGAAGAAATTGGTTTAGAGATGGGCTTTAGACATGTAGAGAGTTCTGCCTTAGTACGATCTTCTTATAAAGCACAAAAACACATGACTTAATTGAACACCAATTGGTCTAAGGCTTCAAAAAAGGATTCTTGACCATCAATTTGGTGTTTAATAGGCAGGTAATACAAGTCCTTACATCTTCCCTTTAGTTTAGTGTAATCCTTTTCAGTAGTGAGTATCAACTGGGCTCCCTTTGAGAAGGTATTAATGTCCTTGTCACTGTAATTGTGATGGTCTTTATAGTTGAAGTGACTAAACTTTATTCCTCTTGACTTTAAATAATCAACTAACAATTTAGCCTTAGCAATGCCAGTCACTAAATGCACCTTCTTACCATGTAAATCCTCCAGCAGTAAGGCATCATCTGTTCCCAGTAGTTGTTCACTATAAGCTATATGTGAAAAAAACACAGGTTTGTATTGTTTGAATTGTATTGCGAAATCAGATTTTTGACTTGAGCTCAAGTCATATGGAGATTTGGTAACTAAAATCACATCAGCTCTAGCAGTACTAATTTTATGATCTCGAAGACTTCCTAATGGAAAATAATAATCTTTAAAATAAGGTTTTGAAAAGGTGGTTAAAAGAACATTGACCTTCGCCTTGACACTTCGATGCTGAAAAGCATCATCTAGAAGAACCAAGTCTGGTTTGATTTGATCCTCTATATAGTTCATCCCTTGAACCCTTTTTTCTGCAACAACCATATCAATAGAAGGATGAGCGTCTAAAAGTTGTTTGGGTTCGTCCCCTATTTCTTGAGCAGTTGAATTGATATTTGCATGAATAAGTCCCTTCGTTTTACGACCATAACCTCTGGAAAGTACAACAATCTTCTTATTTTGATAATGATTGATCAACAAATCAATCATAGGAGTTTTTCCTGTACCTCCTAGGGATATATTTCCCACACAGATAGACGGGGTTTTAAAACTGTGACTTTTAAACAATCCCCAATCATAAAATTTATTGCGAAAAAACACCACATAAGCGTATTTTAACGACAGCGGAAATAATAATACAGTTCTAAGCTTCATAT
>DAIRFL010000184.1:0-3903 GCA_036795105.1 Flavobacteriaceae bacterium
TATTTTTTGTTTTAATTGATAATAAATTAATTCTCAACCCATTAATTCACTAGCCAAATGAAAAAGATTATTTATATAGTTGCGTTATTATTTTGTGTTCTAACAAACGCTCAAGAACAAGGTAAAATTTGGTATTTTGGATCTAATGCTGGTCTCGATTTTAACACTGAGCCGCCAACTGAATTATTAGACGGAAAGATTTCAACTTCAGAGGGTTGCGCAACATTGGCTGATGATTCTGGAGATTTACTTTTATATACTGATGGGATTAAAGTTTGGAATAAAGATCACCAAGTAATTTCTAATGGAAGCGGATTGCTAGGTAATCCGTCAAGTTCTCAATCAGGTATTATTGTTCCTAAGCCTGGAAGCTCTACTAACTATTATATAATTTCAGTAAGTGCATATTCAAATTCAAATGTATATTATTCAGAAGTAGATTTAAGTGCTAATAGTGGTCAGGGAGAAGTTTTATCTACTGTTAAAAATATTCCTTTATTATCAGGGACCGGAGAAATGATTCAAGCTACTCCTGCTTCAAATGGAACAGATTGGTGGATTATAACAAATAAGAAAAGCACGAATTCATATTATGCTTTTAAGCTATCATCAAGTGGTATAGATGTAGATAATCCAGTTATATCATCTGTTGGTATTGCATTAGGTAGTAGTGGAGATGTTGGTTATTTGAAATTTAACTCTGCGAATAATAAAATGGCCATTGCTCATTATTTAGGGAATAAATTTCAAGTGTTTGAATGGAATTCAAGCACAGGAAGTGTTGGATCTTCTTTGCTAACTTTTACTCACTCAAGAGCTTATGGGACTGAGTTTTCACCTAATAATACCTATGTTTATGTTTCTGGTTCAGCAGGTATTTATCAATTTGATTTATCAGCTAGCGATGTGTTAGCATCTGCATATAAAGTTACGAGTACAGCAGGATATGCTTTACAAGCTGCTCCAAATGGCAAAATATACTATGCTAAAAACTCATCAGTTCTTGGAGCAATTCAAGATCCCAATAGTCTTGGGGCGTCTTCAAATTATACGGATAATTCTATTACTTTATCTAGAAGTAGTAGAATAGGATTGCCAAATATTATTTCTTCTTTTGTTTCTACTGGTCCTCCAATTGTTAAAAATTTATCATCCAATTCTGTAGAAACTACATCTGCTACTATAAGTGCTACAGTAACTTCAGATGGAGGAGAGACAGTAACAGAACGTGGTTTTTATTATGGAACAAGCGCTAATCCTACTACCAATGGGACTACAGTGTCTGGAACAACAGGAGACTTTAGTCTTGATATTACAGGCTTGACACAAAATACAACATACTATTACAGAGCATATGCTACTAATACTAATGGTACTACAACTACAAGTGATGGAACATTTACAACAAGTGCAGTACCATCACCAACGATAACTTCATTTACTCCTCAATCAGGAGAAGAAGGAAATACAGTTACCATTACGGGGACGAATTTGAAAGGAGCAACTTCAGTGACCTTTGGAGGAACCGAAGCAAGTATTACCTCAACAACTTCTACAACAGTAACGGTTGAATTGGGTAGTGGAGCTACAGGGGCAGTAGTAGTTACAACTGCTGCGGGGACAGTTTCTAAAACAGGATTTATTTTTAATTCGTCTTCAGAAAAAACATTTTTTGAAAATACAGTTAATGTAACACCTCAATTATTGTTCTCTTCTTATACCCATAGTACTTCATCTACATCTTTTTCAGGTCAAACTTTATCTTTAAGTTATTCTTCAGGTGGAGGAGTTGAAGATGTTCTATACATTAAAGAAGAAGGAACAGGAGCCGGAGAACTCAATATCTTAAACCAATCTACAAAGCAAGTTCGAATTGGTGATACAACAATAGGAACATTACCTTCAAGTCTTGGTGGTTCTGGAGTGAATGGTGAAACACTTAGTATTACTTGGGGAGCAAATGCAACTCTTGAATATATTAATAAAGTAATAAAAGCTTTAACGTATCAGAATAATTCAAATACACCTACTAGATCTAGAGACATTACTATGTCAATTGGTGATCCAGCTGGTAATGTTACAGAAGTTATTACTGTTATTGTTCAAGCTGAAAATGATAAGCATGTCATTGGAAGTACTGATTTAGAAGTTAGAGATATCACTGCTCCAGGGGATCCTGTTGACAAGATGTTTGGAAGTTCACCAGGGAGTGAGCAAGTTCCAAATGCAATTGACAATAATACTAATACTAAATATTTAAACTTTTCTCAAGCAGGATCAGGTTTTACAGTAACACCTTCACTGGGAGCAACCAAAGTAAATCAATTTAAGTTTACTTCTGCAAATGATGCGGCAGGTAGAGATCCAATGACATTTAGCCTTTATGGTTCGAACGACGATGGGTCTTCATTTACACCAATTGTATTAGGAGCGAATACAAATTTAACTACCTCGAGATTCACTACTTCTGAATCTGAAGTTTTTGAAAACACAAAGGGTTATGCGATGTACAAGTTGATTTTCCCAACAGTACGTAGTTCTGGAGCAAATTCAATGCAAATTGGAGAAATTGAATTTTTAGGAATTCCATTTCAAGAGACAGTTTTTGCGATTGGATCTACAGCAGTTAAGGTACACCCTAAGCTTCCAATTTACGATGCTGAAGACGACCAAATTGCTTCAGCAACTGTTAAAATATCAACTAGTTTAGATCCAAATGACGTATTGAGTTGGACAGCGGTATCTGGTATAACTGGATCGTATGACTCCTCTTCAGGGATCTTAACTTTTACAGGGACAGCTTCAATAGACACATATAAGACTTTATTGAGAAGTGTTAAATTTACAACCTCTGCCAATAGTAATGGTAAAGTTAGAGATGTCTTGTTTACTGTGACTGACACTGATGGAAATCAGTCTGATGCAACTAAAGCAAAAATTACTGTTTCTTTTCAACCAGAATTAACAGACTTAGATCATTATGGAACAGGATTTAATTTAGTTGAAAATTTCATTACTTATGCTGGAATCGCATCTAAAACAACTGGTTTAGATGATAATGACGAGGAAGACTTACCTTTAAGTTTTATCATTACTTCTGTTGGATCAAATGGATCGATGACTAAGAATGGAAGTACCGCAGGTGAAGGAACTATTATATCTTCAGGAGATGTAATTAAGTGGACACCTAGTTCAATTGGAACTGATATTGTTGTTTTTAGCTTAAAAGCCTTTGACGGAGATTTATCTTCAGAAGATGAATACGATTTAACTATGGATGTTGAATCGCTACCAGCTCCTACGATTACATCATTTACTCCTACTACTGCAAATGTTGATGAAACAGTTACAGTTACTGGAACAAACTTTAATAGTGCATCGAGTGTTTTAATTGGCTCAAAAACGGTTAGCTATACAGTTGTAAGCGATACGACTATTAGATTGACTGTAAATTCTAATATAACTAGTGGCCCAATTAAAGTAACTACAATTGCAGGAACGGCTGTTTCTTCAGATACATTTACTATTCTAGATGAACAGGCACCTGTAATGGCTTCTCAAAGCTTTAGTTATGTTGAGAACCGATCTTCTGGATATACTATAGGTACTGTATCAGCTAGTGATAATATTGGGGTTGATTCTTTTTCAATTACTTCTGGTAATAGTTCAAATTATTTTGCAATTGCAAATGATGGTAAAATTACGCTCACTTCAACAGGAGCAGGTGAAGTTCCTTCAAATGATTACGAATCTGGAACAAACACGTTCACGCTACAGATTGAAGTAAGCGATGGTAGTTCAAATACCACATCAGCAACTGTTACTTTGATAGTAACAAATGATGTCAATGACGATACAGATACTGATGAAGATGGTACTCCTGATGTACTCGATACGGACGAT
>DAIRFL010000185.1:0-3897 GCA_036795105.1 Flavobacteriaceae bacterium
ATAAAAGCCTCAATACACTAGTGTTGAGGTTTTTTTAGTTCTTGATTATTTTAAAGGTTTTATCAATGGTTTTTCCTTTAGCACGAACTATATATAAACCTTTTGTAAATGTTTCTGTGCTTAATTTTAGGGTACGGGAAAGCGGTATGGAAAGTTTTTTGTCAATCAGTTCGATACCCTGTTCATTATAGATAGTTACACGAGTTGATGAATCACTCCCTGGAAGTAATAGATACAACTCATCTCTTATGGGGTTGGGGTAGAACACCACTTTTTCTGATACAAACACCTCTTTTTCAAAGACACCTTGGCAACTAAGAGGGGTGTGGACTTGAAGTCTATTGACGCCACTGCTCAATTCAAGTTTTATTTCTTGACTGTAGATCTCTTGTGAGCTTCCATTGAGTGTTACCGTATACTGCTCAGATCCTGATAAGTGGAGTGTGGCCGTTTTTGCAGTTAAATCGACTAGTGCAGCAGCAGATAGTGGAGCAGGTTCCCCGATACTCAAATCAAAAATCTGATTGTAATTAGGCTGTTCAGGGATTGTAATACTTATGTGATACGTACCTACTGCTAAATCACTAATGGTGATTTGGTGTTCGTTTTCTTGATTTAAAGTGAATATTTTATCGAGGACACTAACAGCAACCTCGTATTGATAAGTAGTGTCTACAGCTCTAATGCTTATCACACCATTATTGGAGTCGATACAACTAAGTGATTTTGTTTGAATCTGGTAATTGTTAGCAGGCAAATTGAATAGTTCACAACCATTGTGATCTACAATAGTTCCTAAAGCTGTATCATTACACAAATCATATAGATCGCCTACTCCATCACCATCTGAGTCGACTAACTGTTCGTTGATTATTTGAACCTTTTCAAAGTCTTTAAAAAGCACCTCAGTACTGGTTGTACTACTGCCACCTAACCACTGCTTAATGACAGCCTGATACATTTGTCTAAAATCAAATTGTCGTTCTAAATCAAACTGACCATCAATACTATTTGGAATTACAGGATTCGTTCCGAGCACATTCGTATCTAGTTTGTTTCCGAAGAATAACATGGGAGCAACCGTACCATGATCGGTTCCATTGGTTCCATTGGAATGAACGGTTCTTCCAAACTCTGTCAAGGTCATTCCCAAGATTCGATCACTCTTCTTTTGAGCATCCATCACTTGCATAAAGGCTTGTACGGCATCATTGATTTGACCTAAAAGCGTAGCGTGTTCTCCCTTAGTGTGATCATCGGTGTCTACCTGAGATCCATGAGTGTCAAAACCTCCTATTTCAACTTTGTAAATACGTGTGTTTAATCCACCAGAAATAAGCTTTGCAATAATTTTAAATTGATCGGCTAAATTCGACCTGGGAAATTCAATACCTGATAGGTTTCCGGCATTGTAACTGTCCCTGAGAACTTTTCCATATTCATTCGATTGCTTGCCCATCAGTTGTAGGTATTTTAGTTTTTCACCTACATTGGTTGAAGGATATTGATTGTCAAATTCATTGATGATTTCATAAAAGTTTTCAGGATTTGAAGAGACAATACTCGTAAAAGAACGATTTCCAGTAAACTGTAAGGAAGAATTCCATCCCATTTCAAGAGCGAGTGGGTGGGGGTAATCTTCAGATGGATAGGCCTCAGGAAATTCAGAATGTCTGTTTTCTAAATAGCGCCCTAACCATCCACTGTTTAAAAATTGATTGGAATCTGATGCAGTTTGCCAAATATCCATGGATCTAAAATGAGAATAACTCGGATCTTGATAACCTACTGAATGAACAATTTTGAGCCTCTTTTCATCGTGTAGAGATTTAAAAAAAGGCATAGATGGATGAATACCAATATCGTTTGTGCCTAGGGATATAATTTTATTCTCAGGCATTACCACATGAGGTCTGACACTGTTTAAATTAGACATCATATTGAGAGGAATCACCATATTGAGACCGTCATTTCCACCGTTGAGTAAAAGAATAATAAGGATGTTTCCCTCTTGTAAGGTATTTGAAAGCAGTGAATAGGAAGACAGTTTAAGGGGATTTATTCCCAAACTAGTAAAGAGTGCTGGCATTGCTGCAGCATGTGTCAATTGATGTATGAAGGCTCTTCTCTTCATTAGAATAAATGTATTTCACCTAACTGAAATAGCGCTCCAAATAGATTTTCTATTCGATTCGATAAGGTATTCTTATTATCTTCTGTAGGATTGTTATTATAGGTTCTTACAAGTTGAGTATAGTAATCCTCACTAGCGCCTTGAAGTACTTCATTTTTAATCCTAGTTTTTGTCTTTTCTTGAATAGGAGCTCCTAATAATCGATCGGAAATTTCATCGATGACTTTGTCTATATATTCAGGTTCTTCAAATGTCATCAAATACGATACTCGATCAATAACTAAATGTACCCATCCTTCATAGTCACCTGATACCAAACCAAAACCCCAACGACCAAAAGAATTTCCGAACTGTGTTCGTTGTGAGATCGTATAGGAATTAATCCAAAATAGATCGTAAACAGGAGCTTGATAATAGGCAGGCCATCCAGATACAGAAGGAGGCTCCATATAATTCAACCCTTGGTTGTTGATGTTCCAATCAATAGGTCTGTATTTGTAAAAATCAGCAGTAGCAGCATCCGTAACTTTAGTAGGGATATCTGTTTCATTTTGATAGTTCCTGATATCAAACTCAAATTCTTTCATCAATCCAAATACAAACTCAGTTGGAGCTTTAATCATTGCATTGTAAAAGGAGGCATCGTAAAAATGTTCACTCTTGAGAAGCACTTTTAAGGGAGCTATCAAGTCGTAATTGTTAACTCTTAATAGTTCAGCTAAAGGAGTAATTACATTTGCCTCTACCGTATCATTCAAAACGGGATAGACGAAAAATTGATAGAGCCTTCTACAGAGATATAGGGCACATTCTTCCGTATTGAAAATCATGTCTAAGAGTTCGTCTAACTCTGTTGCACCCTCATTTCCAGTTTTCCCTTTAATGATCGTATTGTTGTAGAAAGCTGAAAATTGCTTGTCCCCCTTATCGTGATTCCAAGATTGAAAAAAGGTTTGAATCTTTCCTTGCTTGTTTTTTGTTTCCCAGGAATACTGCCATCCTACAAGTACTCTTGCAGCTGCAACGACATCCTCTTCAGTAAATTTAGAATTAGGTCCTTTCCCCACGGTGAACAATTCCTGAAGTTCACGAGCGTAGTTCTCATCAGGGTTGTCCTTTTGACTTCCTTGGAGATTTAAATAATCCAACATCATTGGATCGAGTGTCAGAGCCTTGATCGTTTCTTTGTACCCTCTATAAACAGAATCAAAAAGCATATCCATATGCTGAAATTGCATTTTTACACTTCCTCTTCCAGTCGCGAGTAAGTTGTGTAAAAAGAATACCATTTTCCAATGAATGGAAGTCTTTTGTTCTATATTTTGTTTAAAAATCCAAGCGTATAGCGATTGGTGTCTAGCCCATGGAGATCCACTAGGTTCTCCTACTTCTACGTAGGGTTCCCCAGGAGGCACATAGATATGTCCTTGCTGCTCAATTTCTTCTTGAGTGATTTCATTGAAGTAATCGTTAAGGGGAGGATCGGGTTTAACATCTGGAGTAAAGATCAAATCGACAGCCTGATCGAGACTCAGATTTTGGAGGTCTTTATAGTGTCTTTGAGCATAGCCCATAAGGGTCCTGTTCAGCAAATGTTTTTTTTGTTCTTTTCCCCAGACACCCGTATACGGTTCAATACCAGAGCTCACAATTTTTTTAGTTTTTCGGGCACTGAGTATTGGTTTTAAATCGACATTTTCTTTGTAGAATAGATCGACTAAATCAATTGATTTGTATAGGGGATTTTTTTGCATAAAGAAGAT
>DAIRFL010000186.1:0-3875 GCA_036795105.1 Flavobacteriaceae bacterium
GTACATTTTCTCATCCCTTTGGCTTAAATTTGCGCCATGAGAATTGATATCATTACCCTACTTCCAGAACTTTTAAAAAGTCCTTTTGAAGCTTCAATTATGAAAAGAGCTATTGAAAAGGGCTTAGTCGAAGTACACTTTCACAATTTAAGAGACTATACTGATTTGAGTTATAATCAGGTAGACGATTATCAATACGGAGGAGGTGCTGGTATGGTAATCATGGTAGAACCTATTGATAAATGTATTTCAAAGCTCAAGAGTGAACGCGACTACGATGAAGTAATCTACCTCACTCCAGACGGTGAAACACTCAATCAGCAAATTGCCAACAATTTATCTTTAAAGGGAAACTTAATCATGCTTTGTGGTCACTATAAAGGTATTGATCAACGAGCGAGAGATCTCTTTATCACTAAAGAAATTTCTATAGGTGATTATGTGCTTTCTGGAGGAGAATTAGGGGCAGCTGTTTTGTGTGATGCAGTAATTCGTTTATTGCCTGGAGTACTCAACGATGAAACTTCAGCACTTACCGACTCATTTCAAGATAATTTACTAGCGCCACCTGTATACACTAGACCTGCGTCCTACAAAGGATTAGAGGTCCCTGAGATCTTACTCAGTGGCAATTTTCCTAAAATTGAGAAGTGGAGAGAAGAACAGGCTCACCAAAGAACCCAGAAGCGTCGTCCAGATCTTCTAAACGACAATGAAAATTAAGGAGTTTTTATTTGTAGATTCTCGAACTAAGTACTAAATTTGCAGTCGATTAAATTCAACCTCTGACGAGATCCGTGAATGTTGCTTTTAACTAATAATAAGAAAAATATACAATGGAGTCATTAATTAAGTTTGTACAAGACGAATTTGTTCAAAAGAAAGACTTACCTGAATTTTCAGCTGGTGATACAATCACTGTTTATTATGAAATTAAGGAAGGTGAAAAAACTAGAACTCAGTTTTTTAGAGGAGTAGTTATTCAACGTAGAGGTACTGGTTCATCAGAAACCTTTACTATTAGAAAAATGTCAGGAACTGTTGGAGTTGAGCGTATCTTCCCAATCAACCTTCCTGCTCTTCAAAAAATTGAAGTTAACAAAAGAGGTAAAGTTCGTCGTTCTAGAATTTACTACTTCAAAAATCTTAGAGGTAAGAAAGCTAGAATTAAAGAGGTTAGATCTTAATTCAAACTTATCTGTTACAATTAAAATCCCCATAGCGACTATAGAGTTATGGGGATTTTTTAACACTAGTATCCTACAAAACAAACAATTTTATGTCTACAATCATATACACTAAAACTGACGAAGCACCTGCTTTAGCTACACAGTCTCTTTTACCAATTGTAAAAACATTTACAAAACACGCTTCTATTGAAGTTGAAACAAAGGATATTTCTCTTGCGGGAAGAATCATTGCTCAATTTCCAGAGCGTTTAAAAGAAGATCAACGAATCAATGACGATTTAGCGCTCTTAGGTGACTTAGCAAAAAAGGATGGAACAAATATTATCAAACTTCCTAATATCAGTGCTTCGATACCTCAGTTAAAGGCTGCGATTAAAGAATTACAAGACAAAGGATATAACTTGCCTAATTACCCTGATCAACCAGCTAATGAATTAGAAGCTGAAATCAAGGCTAACTACGACAAAATCAAAGGTTCTGCTGTAAACCCAGTATTGAGAGAAGGGAACTCTGACAGACGTGCTCCAAAGGCAGTTAAAAACTTTGCCAAGAAAAATCCACATAGTATGGGTGCTTGGGCAAAGGATTCAAAAACAGCAGTTGCTACCATGGGAGCTGGTGATTTTAAATCAAATGAAAAATCAATTACAGTAGACAAGCCTACAAGCATCAATATTGTATTTAATTCAAAGGATGGATCTCAAAAAGTATTAAAGAGTAATCTAAATTTACTTTCAGGAGAAATCATCGATGCTACAGTGATGAATAAAGCTGCCCTAGTAGACTTCCTCAAAAAAGCATTTACTCAAGCTAAAGAAGAAGGGGTATTGTTATCACTTCACTTAAAGGCTACCATGATGAAGGTATCAGATCCTATCATCTTTGGTATGGCGGTTGAAGTATTCTTCCAAGAGGTGTTTGCTAAACACGGTGATTTATTGAACTCTATCGATGTGAATCCAAATGATGGTTTAGACACCTTACTCACTAAGATTGATGCTTTAGAAGGGTCAGACAGAGAACTTTTATTAGCTGCAATTGAAAGTGCTATCAATGATGGTGCAGACTTAGCGATGGTTAATTCTGATAAAGGAATTACAAACTTACACGTACCATCAGATGTTATTATCGATGCTTCTATGCCTGCAATGATCAGAAATGGTGGAAAGATGTGGGATAAAGAAGGGAAAGAAAGAGACACTATAGCTGTTATTCCTGATAGTTCTTATGCTAGTATCTACCAAGCTACTATCGAATACTGTAAAGAACATGGTGCTTTAGATCCTTCTACTATGGGAACAGTTCCCAACGTAGGATTAATGGCTCAAAAGGCTGAAGAATACGGTTCTCACGATAAGACTTTCCAAATTGAAACAGCTGGTACAGTTGATGTAATAGACAATGAAACAGGGGCTACATTAATTCAGCACTCTGTTGAAGAAGGTGATATTTGGAGAATGTGTCAAGTAAAAGATGCTCCTATTCAAAACTGGATACAATTAGCAGTTAACAGAGCTAAAGCTACTGGAACTCCTACTGTATTTTGGTTAGACAAAAACAGAGCTCACGATGCTGAAATAATCAAAAAAATTGAAAAATATTTACCTGAGTTCGATACTTCAGATTTAGATATTCAAATCTTAGCTCCATATGAAGCAACCTTATTCTCTCTTGAACGTATTTCAAAAGGAGAAGATACTATTTCAGTAACTGGAAACGTATTAAGAGATTACTTAACTGACTTATTCCCTATTTTAGAAGTAGGAACTTCAGCAAAGATGCTCTCTATTGTTCCTCTTATGAATGGTGGTGGATTGTTTGAGACTGGTGCAGGAGGATCTGCTCCAAAACACGTTCAACAATTTGTAGAACAAGGTCACTTAAGATGGGATTCTCTTGGAGAGTTCTTAGCATTGGGTGTTTCTTTAGAATACAATGCTGAAAAAGAATCGAATCCTAAAGCTAAAATCTTAGCTGATGCATTAGACAAAGCTACAGAACAATTATTAACTGAAAACAGATCACCATCTAGAAAAGCTGGTGAACTCGGAAATAGAGGTTCTCATTTTTACTTAGCAATGTATTGGGCAGAGCAATTAGCCGCTCAAAATGCAAATGCTGACTTAAAAGCGAAATTTGCTCCACTTGCTAATGCATTAAAAGCAAATGAAGAAGAGATCGTTAAAGAATTATTAGCTTCTGAAGGGAAAGCACAGGATATCGGAGGATATTATTTACCTGATGCTGTTAAAGTTCAAGCAGCAATGCGTCCATCTAAGACTTTTAATGAGATCTTAAACCAATACTAATAAATGGCAGATCGTTCTAAAATAACTGAAGGCATTAAAACCCTACTTTTTACACTAGGGTTAATGTTTTTAGCACCTTTTACGATCTATGAAGCATTTAAAAATCAAGAACATCCACTTTATATTCCTGTTTTAGGTCTTGGTATCATTCTAGCTGTAATGGCTATTGTATTTGGATTTAAAGGAATAAAAAAGATTACTGATGGGTTCTTTGATTAGATAACATATCTACTAAATATTAAAACCAGCTTTAACGAGCTGGTTTTTTTATGAGTATAGTTCACTTCATTCCATAAAAAAACCCGCTTATCAATGATAAACGGGTTTCAAAAAAAGGCAATGACCTACTCTCCCACTTGGTATAGCAGTACCATCG
>DAIRFL010000187.1:0-3850 GCA_036795105.1 Flavobacteriaceae bacterium
TTCTTAAAGGATACAATCGATTCCAAAAAATTGAAGATTTGGTATCTCAATCCTGAATACGTCAAAATCATTTATAGAGAAATCACTTCAAGTGATGTTTATAATGCCTATATGGAATCAGATCAAATCAGTTTTGATTCTGATAGAGAGCTTATTATTGAACTCTTTAAAAACATTATTGCACCCAATGAAAAACTCTACGAATTTTTAGAAGATGATCAATTGACATGGGTGGACGATATGCCGATTGTCAATACCTTTTTGTTGAAGAAGTTAAAGAAGCTCAAGGATCACAACACTCAAAGTCTTTTACCTGCCTTAAAAGTGGATAAAGAAGATTTGGATTTTGGAATGAACTTGCTTAAAAAATGCAGTTTAAAATCTGAAGATTTAATTGAGCAATACGTCGATAAAACTGCTAATTGGGATAAGGAACGAATTGCAGATATAGATGCAATATTACTTCAAATGGCTATTTGTGAGTTTATGTATTTTCCATCGATTCCTGTTCGAGTAAGTTTAAATGAATATTTAGAGATTTCTAAAGAGTATTCCTCGCCTAAAAGCAGCATTTTTATCAATGGAATTTTAGATACCGTATCCAATGAGTTAAAAGAAAGTGGAAAACTAAAGAAAAGCGGTAGAGGTTTACTATAAATTTTATAATTTTAGCCAACAAACAAAAAAAGCAATAAAAACAATGAAAAAATTACTTTTAATAGCAGGAGTTATTGGACTTATAACTGTTGTATCATGTAAAGACAACAGCACACAAAAAATGAAATTAGATCAAGCAGAGACTTCTACAGCTCAGGCAACATCTAATATGGCGGTAATGGCTTTTGATAAAAAAGTTCACGATTTTGGTGAAATTCAGCAAAATACGCCACAGGAAACGGTATTTACCTTTACCAACACTGGAGATGCTCCTTTAATTATTACTAACGCAACAAGTAGCTGTGGATGTACTATTCCTGAATACCCAAGAAACACACCTATTGCACCTGGAGAAAAAGGGAACCTCAAAGTGAAGTTCAACGGTTCAGGTATGAATAAAGTTACAAAGACGATTCGCGTTCAGACCAATACTGCATCTGGAGAAGAAATTTTACAGATTCATGCTTTTGTAGTTCCAAAGAACGTAATGTCAAACTAATTATATAAATTTTTTAAAACCTATTAAATGGAGAATTTGAACCAGTTTTTGCCAATGTTTATGATTATTGCAGTGGCGTATTTTTTTATGATTCGCCCTCAGATCAAAAAGCAAAAACAAGAAAAGGCTTTTGCCAACAGTTTATCTAAAGGAGATAAAATTGTTACTAAAAGTGGTATGTATGGAAAGATCGTGGAACTCAATGAGAGTGATAATTCATGTGTGATAGAGACCATGGCGGGTAAGATTAAATTTGATCGCTCTTCAATATCCATGGATTTAAGTAAAAAACAAAGCAAGAGCTAAAAGCTTCATTCAAGTATAAAAAGCAACCGTATTGGTTGCTTTTTTTTTAATAGTTTGTCTTAATTTTGTTCTTATGTACAAGAGACTTATTCGCCCCCTATTCTTTATGCTCGACCCTGAGCGTGTTCATTATATTGTATCCTTTTTATTGAAGTGTGCCTCAGTATTTGGTTTAAGACCACTCTTAAGAGGAATTAATCAGTTTAATCACCCCGATTTAGAACGAGAAGTTTTTGGCATTAAGTTTAAAAACCCGGTTGGATTAGCTGCTGGATTTGACAAAAATGCAGAGATGTATCAAGAACTGTCGGATTTGGGATTTGGATTTATTGAAATCGGAACGCTGACTCCTAAACCACAAGCTGGGAACGATAAAAAACGATTGTTTCGATTAAAAAAAGACCAAGCGATTATCAATCGCATGGGATTTAACAATAAGGGGGTTGATGTTGCTGTTCGTAAGCTGAAGAACAACAAGAATGTACTCATTGGAGGAAATATTGGTAAGAATAAAGTAACTCCAAACGAAAAAGCAGTCGATGATTATATCTACTGTTTTAGAGCGCTTTTTGACTATGTGGATTATTTTGTGGTCAATGTGAGTTCACCCAATACTCCAGGTCTTAGAGAACTTCAGGACAAGAAGCCACTCAGCAAGATACTTTTAGCCCTTAAGGAAGAAAATGAGATCGTTGCCAAAAACGATTCAGTAGCTCCAAAACCAATTTTACTTAAAATTGCTCCAGATCTTACAGATGATCAGTTAATGGACATAGTAGATATCGTCCGTGAAACGAAGATTGATGGAGTTATCGCAACCAATACTACTTTATCTAGGGAAGGTTTAGCTTCTGATAAGAATATAGTAGAAGAGGCTGGAGGACTTAGTGGTAAGCCATTGAGAGAACGATCTACGGAGGTCATTCGATTCTTACATCAAAAATCAAATGGAAGTTTTCCAATTATTGGAGTAGGGGGGATTCACTCAGCTGAAGATGCCCTCGAAAAACTAGAAGCGGGTGCTTCTCTAGTACAAGTCTGGACCGGATTTATCTATGAAGGTCCTTCCCTTATTAAACAGATCAATAAGGCTTTATTGAACAAATAACTTATGATTGCTCTAAAGATCTTATCGATATTTAGCTTCAATGTTATTGTATTAGCCTTGATGCCTGGACCAGATAATATCTTTGTAGCTATTCAGAGTTTATCCTATGGGAAAAAACACGGTCTCGCAACAGTTTTAGGTCTTGTAAGTGGATGTTTAGTTCACACCCTTTTGGTGGCCTTTGGAGTATCAGCGCTGATTAAGAACAATGATCTCGTCTATTCAATTATCATTGCATTTGGAGCGATTTACCTGCTGTATTTAGCATATAAAGTCTATAATTCAGAAATTCAAATCAACTTAGAAGAGTCCAACGCACCAAAATTGAATTTGATGCAATCCTATAAGAGAGGGGTGATCATGAATGTTCTCAATCCAAAGGTTGGGATCTTCTTTTTGGCTTTTTTTCCAGCTTTTTTGTTTTCAAATTCTATCAGTATTAGTCTGCAGTTCATCTATCTAGGATTGCTCTTTGCACTGATTACCTTCATTGTATTTTCTACTATTGCTTTTATGGCCTCTTTTTTAAAGAAATTCACAGCCGCTGCTTCCCAACTATTTTGGATTAAATGGATACAAATCGCTGTATTCATACTTATAGCGTTTTATATTCTTTGGTCTCATTTTTATTCCTATTTTTAAAGTAGGAAATAGAACCATGAGTAATCAAATGCGTATAATTGAATGTCCTAGAGATGCCATGCAAGGCATTAAGACTTTTATACCGACCGATGAAAAGGTCAAATACCTTCAATCATTGCTCAATTGTAATTTTGATACTTTGGATTTTGGATCCTTTGTTTCTCCTAAAGCAATACCTCAGATGAGTGATACTGCAGCGGTTTTAAAAGTTTTGGATCTCTCTAAAACCAAGACCAAATTATTGGCTATTGTAGCCAATGAGCGAGGAGCAGTTGATGCAGTTGCGCATTCTCAAATAAACTATTTGGGGTATCCCTTTTCTATTTCTGAAAACTTCCAAATGAGAAATACTCACAAGAGCATTGAGGAGTCTGTGGAAGTGCTAGGGAGCATCATTGAATTAGCTGAAAAAAACAACAAAGAAGTAGTAACCTATTTGTCGATGGGATTTGGTAATCCCTATGGAGACCCATGGAATACCGATATAGTAGCATCTTGGGTTGAAAAACTTTCTGCGATGGGAGTTCGAATCATTTCACTTTCCGATACAGTTGGGACTGCAAAAACAGAGGATATTCAAAGTTTGTTTTCTAATTTAATTCCCGCTTATCCAGCTATTGAATTCGGGGCTCATTTAC
>DAIRFL010000188.1:0-3836 GCA_036795105.1 Flavobacteriaceae bacterium
ATTTTATTTGATTGTAATGTAAATATATAGTTAAAAAAACAATTTACGAAAATATTAATTATTCCTTAGGAAAGTTTAACAAAAGCCTTTTTTTTGGGCTTTAATCCAACGCTCGGGAATTAGGTCTTTACAGGCCTCTTTATAATCGTTTTCACTGCAGGGTAATAACGCTGATGAATTGAAATTATTGCCCTCCGAACTAATTTCTTCTAATTGAACCCACCAACGGGAAGTTTTTTTACTCTTAAAGAAGATTAAATCAAGGGATTCAAGGGTTACCGTGTATTTTAAGAAGTACTCTGATTGTCGCAAGGGATCTTCGACAATTCTGATTGAAAAGCCCTCTATAAAGTACCATACCATCTGAGCAATTAGTCGATTAGACATCGGGTGGTTATCACTTTCAAAAACACCAAATAAGGAAAGTTTAGGACTCAGACCAGCATAGCGAGTAAGGGCGCAAATTTCTCTTCCATTAAGACCATTTGGAGTATAATTAGTACCCGAACCCATATCTGAAGCCTGTATGGCGCGAGTGTCGATACTCAAAAAATGAGCGTCTCTAAGAAGTGGTTCGCAGGCTGCTAAATCACTGACAACTTCTCCTAATCGATAGGAGTCAAAATACATTTTATCCATCAAATCTCGCTCTTCTTGAGTATTGAAAAACGATTGATACCCTAGGTTGGTAAAGGATTTGAGATTGGTGGGAGATTCCGATATAATCTTACTCATATAGGAATGAGAAGAGATGAGTTGGTCTGCAACACCAAAGTCAAAACGGTGGTCGATTGCCACCATATTGATCATTTCTCCCATTTGATCAAAAGATCTATAAAGCGGATAACTCACATCTTGAGTCGCACCGATAACTATAGGCACAATTCCCAATTGAATGAGTTCAGCGACCACTTCCTTAACCACCACATAAGTATCTTCTACCTCGTTTCCGATAGGGACATTTCCCAAATCGACTATCTGAAGCTTCCAATTTCCACGGTTGAGCTTGTACAGCTCTTTTCTAAAATCATCGAGATCAATTGCTGAAGTCTTTTGCTCAAACGCATTTCGGTGCTCAGAAATCCCTAAAAATGCCAACTGTACTCCTTCGAGCTCTGGCAATCCTTCTTGCCCACTGTGAATAGCAATTGAATTTCCCAAACTCTGAGGCAATAACAAAGCATTGTGTGCAAGGACCTGATCAGATACGGGAAGTAAGTATTCAAAAGCCATTTAATTCTTTTTTGGAGCGTTCTTTGTTTTTTTAGCAGTTGTTTTCTTAGTCGCTCTCTTTTTCTTAGGAGCTTTTTGTTCTAATAATTTTTGAGCTTCCTCAAGGGTCATATCACTCACATCAATTGTTTTGGCAAGTTCAACCTTGACCTTACCTTTGATGACGTGATGTCTTCCCCAACGAGCTTTTTCGACGCGAATTCCTTCTTCTTCCCAATGGTGAATGAGCTTTTCGCGTTCTTTTTGAAGTTTTTCTTCGATGAGGGTTTCAATGTCAGAATTAGACAGATTGTCAAAGTCGTACTTCTTATTGACATTGATAAACATACCGTCCCATTTGATAAAGGGACCAAATCTCCCTACTCCTTTACTGACGTCTTTTCCTTGATAGTTGTAAATAGGAGCATCTGCAGCCTCTTTTTCTTTGACGAGTTCAATCGCTCTATCGAGTGAAATATCCATAGCACTTTCAGTGGCTGGAATAGAGACAAATTTCTTTCCAAACTTTACATAAGGACCAAAACGACCAACATTGGCTTGTAATTCTTCATCCTTATAGGTTCCTAAGGTTCTCGGAAGCTTAAAGAGATCTAATGCCTCTTCAAAACTTATAGTGTCCAGTGATTGATCTGGCAACAAACTAGCAAATACGGGTTTTTCTTCATCATCTGCAGTTCCGATTTGTGCCATGGCTCCAAACCTTCCAAGACGAACGAGCAGTGGTCTACCCGATTTTGGGTCAACACCTAATAGGCGTTCACCTGAAGCTCTGTCCGCAGTGTCGAGTACTTCTTCTACATTGGGGTGAAAATCTAAATAAAACTCTTTCATTACCGATTTCCAATCCTTATCACCAATGGCAATTTCATCGAAATCTTCTTCAACCTTGGCAGTAAAATGGTAATCCAAAATATGTTCAAAATTCTCCACTAAGAAATCGTTGACAATCATTCCGATATCAGTAGGTACTAATTTTCCCTTGTCAGAACCTACCTTTTCAGTAAGTTTTTTCTCTGTTAGTTCAGAGGATTTAAGACTTAATTGAATATAAGATCGCTCTTCTCCTTCAATGGCACCTTTTGCCACATATCCTCTGTTTTGAACTGTAGATATGGTCGGAGCATAGGTCGAAGGTCTACCGATTCCCAAGGCTTCTAATTTCTTTACAAGAGATGCCTCTGTATAGCGATAAGGCGGTCTCGAAAATCGCTCCGTAGCAGTCATGAGTTTTAAAGAAAGAGCATCGCCAACAGAGAGCTGAGGAAGCATCCCTGATTGCTCTTCGAGCTCCTCCTCGTCTTTACCTTCTAGATACACTTTTAAAAATCCATCAAAAGCAATCATTTCCCCAGTAGCAGTCAACTGTTCATCATGAGTTGAGGCATCAATTTTAACAAGTGTTCGCTCCAGTTTCGCATCACTCATTTGCGAAGCGATGGTTCGTTTGTATATAAGTTCGTATAAACGGGCTTGATCGCGTTCCAAAGAAATCTCAGAACGAGTTAAATCTGTAGGTCGAATAGCCTCATGAGCTTCTTGAGCGCCCTTGGTTTTAGAACTGTAATTTCGAGTTTGAACGTATGCATCACCATACTGAGCAACAATAGCCTCTTTTGCCGCATTTAATGCCTCAGAAGACAAATTCACAGAATCCGTTCTCATATAAGTAATCAGTCCCTGTTCGTATAAACGCTGAGCGACTTGCATGGTTCTAGAAACAGAAAAGTACAGCTTTCTAGAAGCTTCTTGCTGTAAGGTAGAAGTAGTAAAGGGAGCCGATGGCGACTTCTTTACAGGCTTCTTATCGAGATTTCCAATTGCAAACTGAGCCTCCTTATTGAGGTTTAAAAAAGCGATTGCCTCTTCTTTTGTTGAAAATGATTTTGGAAGTCTTGCCTCAAATTGCTGTTGATCTGCAGTTATAAATTGAGCGACCACCTTATATGATGCTTCCGCCCTAAAAGACTTAATCTCTCGTTCACGTTCTACAATGAGTCGTACAGCAACTGATTGAACTCGTCCAGCCGAAAGACCTGGTTTTATCTTTTTCCACAGAACTGGTGATAGTTCATACCCCACTAATCGATCCAACACTCTACGAGCTTGTTGAGCATTGACTAGATTGTAATCAATACCTCTAGGATTCTCAATTGCCTTTTCAATGGCCGATTTGGTAATGGAGTTAAATACGATTCTTTTGGTTTTCTCTGGACTGAGTTTTAAGGTTTCCGATAAATGCCAAGATATAGCCTCTCCTTCACGGTCCTCATCCGATGCCAACCAAACCATTTCTGCTTTTTTTGCTAGCGCTTTTAAATCTTTAACTACTGATTTCTTATCAGATGAAACAATGTATTTAGCGGAAAAATCTCCCTCTACATCAACTGCCAATTCCTTGGAAGGTAAATCGACAATATGCCCAAAACTAGAAGCTACCTTATAGTCTGATCCTAAAAATTTTTCAATAGTCTTTGCCTTAGCAGGAGACTCAACAATCACTAAATTCTTCGCCATGAACTCGTTTATTTTAGGACAAAAGTATGTGATTTTTTTATTTATCCAACCTCAATATTCACAAAGAACCTCTAATTCAAGTATAAAAG
>DAIRFL010000189.1:0-3816 GCA_036795105.1 Flavobacteriaceae bacterium
TCGGCAGCGTCAGATGTGTATAAGAGTTATTAATATAATTTTGGACTCTCTGATCTACACCAAATGAGGGGAAGAGTGGGAAGATCTAACAAAAAAGCCTTTTGCTATTTTATCACTCCTGCCTATCATCAGATGACTACCGAAGCTAGAAAGCGTATCGAAGCCATCGAACAATTTACAGCTCTTGGAAGCGGGTTTAACATCGCCATGAAGGACTTAGAGATCCGAGGTGCGGGAGACATCTTGGGGGGTGAACAATCAGGATTTATAAACGATATCGGTTTTGACACCTATCAAAAAATCATGAATGAAGCCATCGAAGAATTAAAAACCACAGAATTTGCTGAACTCTTCGAAGAAGAACTTTCAAAAAAACCAGATTGGGAAGTAAAAGACATCCAATTGGATACCGATTTTGAACTCCTCTTCCCAGATCATTATATCAATAAGACTTCTGAGCGTCTCAAACTCTACAAAGAGCTCAATCAAATCGAAGATCTAGAAGAACTCAAAGCCTATAAACACCAACTCCAAGATCGATTTGGTCCCTTGCCTTCTCAGGCTAACGAACTCGTAGAATCGATGCAGATAAAATGGACTGCCAGTCAGATGGGTATCGAAAAAATTGTGTTGAAGCAACACAAACTCATCGCCTATTTTATCGCTGATCAAAATTCTAAATTCTATCAATCAGAACTCTTTAGAGGCATCCTAATCTATGTGCAACAACATCCAAAAAGTTGCCAATTAAAGGAACGAGAAACCAGAAATGGACTTCGCCTCCTATTGACTTTTAATCAGATTAATTCCATAGAAAAAGCCCTAAAAGTTTTAGATCCTTTCAAGGCTTTATTGGTGCACACTAATAATAAATAAGTCTTTTGCTTAGAGTTCTTTTAAGCCTTTAATAGTTTTAAATGCTTGGTCAACTTGCTGTTCGTCTACAATGATCGTAAACTCATTGGTCGTAGAAATCACCTCGTAAAGAACGATTCCCTCCCAGGCCAATCGCTGGAATATGAAGTAATAAATACCAGGGACCGATACGTTTTCTGAAGGAAGTTTTACGGTAATTGAAGAGAGTTCTTCTGCTTTCTGAGTACACTTCTCAGCCTTAAAAAGTTCTTCCACGGTAGCGTTTAAAGATCCGCTAACAACGATATTAATTTCGTTTACCCCTCTGGAAGAAGTATAAAAAACATCTTTGTTCTTATTGACTTCTTTTAGCAATAGGGTTTGATTTTCTAAAACCGTATCCGATACTAAAAAAGTAAAATCCGTAAGCGATGAACGAACGGTTATTTCACCAATATTCTTCAATACCTTAACGATTTTGTGAGTCGCTCTAAATTCTAAGTCATCAGAGAGGCGTTTTAAAGCCATCACAATAGCACCATTACGGATTTCTTTACCGAGGATTTCTTCGATTTCGGGTTTAATCAACCTCGAAAGCGATGTAAGATTGATAATCCCCTGAGATAGAGCAGATTGCAAAAATGGTTTTTTCTTAATGTAGTTCTCAACTACTGATGAAATTGTTTTCATAACATTAAAATTTGAACAAAAATAACTTATTGTTACATATATCACAAATATTTTTAAAACTATTTTTTCAAAAAGCCCCTAAAATACATTTAAGAGCACCCATATCCTTCAATTACTAGCTATTTTTAACTATTTTTGTCATCAAATTTGAATTTATGGCTCAACCCAATCAAAAGCCTGCTCGCTATACCATCACAGCAGCCTTACCCTACACCAATGGACCTATTCATATCGGGCATTTAGCCGGAGTCTATGTTCCAGCTGATATTTACGCTCGTTATCAAAGAGGAAGGGATCAGGATGTACTCTTTGTTTGCGGAAGTGATGAACACGGAGTAGCGATTTCAATGAAGGCAAAAAAAGAAGGGGTTAGTCCAAAAGAAATTATCGATAAATACGATTCCATCATCTCAAAATCATTTAGTGATTTTGGAATCAGTTTTGACAATTACTCTAGAACTTCAAAAGAAATACACCATCAAACTGCCTCTGAATTTTTTAAGAAATTACACGAAGCAGGAGAATTTGATGTGGAGGTCTCTGATCAATTATACGATGCTAAAGCCAATCAATTTTTAGCAGATCGATACGTAATTGGAAGCTGTCCTAAATGTGGTAATAAAGAAGCCTATGGGGATCAATGTGAGTCCTGTGGATCTTCGCTTAGTGCTACAGAACTCATCGATCCTAAATCGACCATCACAGGAGAAAAGCCGGTACTCAAACAAACTAAGCACTGGTATTTACCACTTGGCAAGCACGAACAATTCCTCAAAGAGTGGATTATTGAAGGTCATAAGAATGATTGGAAACCCAATGTATACGGACAGTGTAAATCCTGGATTGACGATGGACTTCGCTCTAGAGCGGTCACCAGGGATTTGGATTGGGGAATACCTGTGCCTGTTGAAGGAGGAGAAGGAAAAGTTCTCTATGTATGGTTTGACGCGCCTATTGGATATATTTCATCGACCAAAGAATGGGCCAAGAACAACAATAAAGATTGGGAGCCTTATTGGAAGGATGAAGGCACTAAAATGCTCCACTTTATTGGAAAAGACAATATTGTATTCCACTGTATCATCTTTCCTGTGATGCTAAAAACGCACGGAGATTTTATTTTACCAGAAAACGTACCTGCAAACGAATTCTTAAACCTCGAAGGTCAAAAACTCTCAACTTCAAAAAATTGGGCAGTGTGGTTACACGAATATTTAATGGATTTTCCAGAGCAACAGGATGTTCTTCGATATACCTTGACTGCTAATGCTCCTGAAACTAAAGACAACGACTTTACCTGGAAGGATTTTCAGGCCAGAAACAACAACGAACTATTAGCCATCTACGGAAACTTTATCAATCGTGTCGTGGTGCTCACTCATAAGTACTACGAGGGTGTTGTTCCTCAGATTGGAGAACTGAGTAACGTGGACCAAAACACCTTAGAGGAACTCAAGGCATTTCCTGGGAAGATTGCCAATTCTATAGAGCGTTATCGATTTAGAGAGGCATCACAAGAATTGATGAATCTGGCTAGACTCGGTAACAAATACCTAGCAGACGAAGAGCCTTGGAAACTCATAAAAACCGATCAGGAGCGAGTAGCTACAATTATGAATATCGCTTTACAAATAGCTACTTCACTAGCGGTAGTCAGTGAGCCATTACTTCCTTTTACCTCAACGAAATTAAAAGGAATGCTCCAGCTAGAAGGCTTAGATCTCCACTGGGATTCATTAGCTGAATTTGAGTCACTACTTCCATCGGGACATCAAATCAACAAAGCAGAGCTCCTCTTTAGAAGAATTGAGGATGAAGAAATTCAGGCACAGATCGATAAATTAGAAGCGACTAAAAAAGAAAACCAGACTATGGAACCATCATTTGAACCCTTAAAAGAAACGATCAATTTTGAAGATTTTCAAAAATTAGATCTCAGAGTTGGAAGCATCATCGAAGCTGAAAAAATGCCAAAAGCAGATAAGTTATTGGTGTTTAAAGTTGATTTGGGTTTTGAAACTAGAACCATTATCTCGGGAATCGCAGAGCATTTTAGTCCAGAAGAACTTATCGGAAAACGCGTCACTGTAGTGGCCAATCTCGCTCCCAGAAAACTAAGAGGTGTCGAGAGTCAAGGAATGATTTTACTAACAGAAAACACAGATGGTAAATTGGTGTTTGTAAATCCAGATGAGGATCAAGTTCCTTCTGGAAAGAATATCACTTAAAAGCCAATTGCAATTAAAACATAAAAAGCACAAACTGTTTAGT
>DAIRFL010000011.1:0-2654 GCA_036795105.1 Flavobacteriaceae bacterium
GGGCTATCCAAGCATCCGGTGAAGCAAAAATTTCAAACACAATTTACAATTATTAGTTCTTTGTAACCAATCCTCTGCGTTTATCAGCAGATCCCATCACCGAATACTCAAAGGTATAGGTGTTTCCTTCCGTTTTTAAGATTTTCATATGCAGGGGTTTTTCTTCCTGCTTGTTCTTTGGGTTGAGGTTTTTGAGAACGTACTCACAATCATTAACCCAACGAACAGAGGCGGAATCTATATGTCCTCTGTATTCTGATACTTCTAAATCCCCTTTTCTGGTAAAAGTGGTCGTGTGTAGTTCACCGTCGATGGTTTCACTAAATGTAAAGGAACCATCGTGAAAGTCACTACAGTTACGTTCAGGAGGATTACAGCTCAACACAAGCAGGAATCCAAAGGCGAATAATAACAAATAAGTTTTCATATTAAAACAAGGTCGGTTGATCCGTATTATTAGCAGTTGGGCTTGGAGTATCTGACTGTTCGTCTTCCTCCTTAGAATCAGTACTAGTCAGCTCCTGTTCATTAACTACCTCAATTTCTTCAGGAATCTTTTCCTCTTCTTCCTGATAAGGAAGTGAGTCTAATAAATTAGTTCCCTTGATGTTTTCTTTAGTCAATATGTTTCCTTGAGCCTTGATTCCCTTAACAGCGATGAACTCCTCAATATTGATCAGCTCATTGGGTTTCGCCTCTTTACCCTTAGGTTTTCTGTATTCTAGCTCCATCTGAGGTCTCCAATCAGTAGACACCAATTCCAAGAAGGAATCCGGATGCTCACTGATAAACTGATCTTCTCTATTGGGTTGTTCGATCAAAAATCTCTTTAGGTAGTACACTTTTTTATCTCCGTCGTAATAAACTGCAGAGATGGGCTTATTTGGATTCCATTTTTCCAAGACAATCATATCCTCGTCAAAATGCAGACTCAATTCTGGAGTCATTGTCTTTGCAACTCCCTTAGAAGTAATTACCAAGAGTAAATCATCTCCTTTAAAGGCGCCAAGCAGGCTACCTCTACCGTCTACATTGAGTCGCTGAACCACATCGTCAAACCATATTTTACGTGGTTTTAGCGTCGATACACCCTTTTCTTTGAGTTCAATACGCTTCACTGAATACTTAGTGACGATATTTCCTTTTGAGGCTCTTCCTTTGATGATTACATCTGAAAAATCCAGATCCCATTTGAGCTTTTTTATGGACCCAACCTGTCTTAGGAGCACATTTACCACCTCTGCCTCCCCATTGGGGTTGGCTGTAAAATAATAGACCACAGAGCCTTTAGAGCCATTAGTAAGGTCGTATTCACGGTCTCTGGTAACGGAGGTCACATTAAATCGCTTCACATAACTAGGTCCGCCTTTTCCATCTCGGTAGATCATATTGTAGGTAGTGCGTTTGTCTTTTTTCTTAAAGACCGCCACATGAATGATTTCCTTACCTACAAAGGTTTTAGAATCTACTTTGGTCACCATCATCTTCCCTTCTTTGGTAAATACGATAATGTCGTCTATATCACTACAATCAGTGACGTATTCGTCTTTTCTCAGAGAAGTACCCACAAAACCTTCCGCTCTGTTTACATAGAGTTTGGTGTTTCTGATGACTACCTTGGTCGCTTCAATATCGTCGAATACTCTTATTTCGGACTTTCGTTCCTTGCCCTTGCCATAGGTTTCCTTGAGATTTTTAAAATAGTCGATACTAAACTCTACGATATGATCGAGATGGTGTTTGACCTCGAGAATCTTTTCTTCAATACTCTCGATGTATTGCTGAGCCTTGTCTAAATCAAACTTAGAAATTCTCTTAATTCGAATTTCTGTCAATCTAGTGATATCCTCCTCTGTAACAGCTCTTTTTAAATGTTTAATGTGTGGAGTCAATCCCTTGTCAATTGCGGCAATAACCCCTTCCCAAGTTTCTTCTTCCTCTATATCGCGATAGATGCGCTTTTCAATAAAGATACGCTCAAGCGATGAAAAATGCCACTGTTCTTCAAGCTCTCCAAGTTTGATCTCCAATTCAGAGCGCAATAAGCTAAGAGTGAGATCCGTAGAGCGTTTGAGAATTTCAGAGACACCGATAAAAATTGGTTTATTATCTTCAATGATACAGGACAGTGGAGAAATTGAGTTTTCACAATTGGTAAAGGCATAGAGCGCATCGATGGTCTTATCCGGAGAAATACCTCCTGGTAAGTGAATTAGAATTTCAACATTTTCTGCTGTATTATCTTCTATTTTCTTAATCTTGATCTTACCCTTATCATTGGCCTTGAGGATAGAATCGATCAGCGAAGAAGTATTGGTTCCATAAGGAATTTCCGTAATAACTAGCGTCTTCTTATCCAACTGACCTATACGCGCTCTTACACGTATCTTACCACCTCTAAGTCCGTCGTTGTACTGACTGGTGTCGATAATTCCAGCAGTAGGAAAATCAGGGACTATCGTAAAGCGCTTGCCTTGTAGATGCTTGATTGAAGCATCGATGAGTTCTATAAAGTTGTGAGGTAGTATTTTGGTAGAAAGTCCAACTGCAATTCCCTCTGCTCCCTGTGCTAAGAGTAGCGGAAACTTGATAGGGAGATTGATCGGTTCCTTTTTTCTTCCGTCGTAGGATAACTGCCACTGCGTAATTTTAGG
>DAIRFL010000011.1:2754-20354 GCA_036795105.1 Flavobacteriaceae bacterium
ACAGGCTTTAATCCATCTTCAATAGCAGGAACAGCACGCTCTAATATCACATAAGAAGCGTAATCTAAGAACCACTCCTTATACATGCCGGTAACCTTGATGAGGCTATCGGTTTCATTAGAATGATCCTCTGGAAGCTGTTGATCTATTTGATTGTCGTTTTCCATAAATGATTATGCTGTTTTAGAAACTAACTCCTCTTCGATATCTAATTCAACTTTGAGATTCTCTATGATGAATTTCTGACGATCAGGAGTGTTTTTACCCATATAAAACTCTAAGAGTTGTTCAATAGTCATCGATTTGTCTAACATCACTGGTTCGAGCCTAATTTCTTCACCGATAAAGTGTTTAAATTCATCTGGAGAAATCTCTCCCAATCCTTTAAATCGAGTTATTTCGGGCTTATTACCCAATTTAGCAATCGCATCGCGACGTTCTTCGTCAGAATAACAATAGATGGTCTCTTTTTTATTTCGAACTCTAAAAAGTGGTGTCTGTAAGATATAAAGGTGATTTTCCTTGATCAATTCTGGAAAGAACTGCAGGAAAAAAGTAATCAACAACAGCCGTATGTGCATTCCATCCACATCGGCATCGGTCGCAATTACAATCTTATTATAACGAAGGTTTTCCATAGAATCTTCGATATCCAAAGCTGCTTGGAGCAAGTTAAACTCCTCGTTTTCGTAGACTATTTTCTTTGTCATCCCATAGGAGTTCAGCGGCTTACCTCTGAGACTAAAAACTGCCTGAGTATTGACATCTCTGGATTTTGTGATCGATCCAGATGCTGAGTCTCCCTCGGTGATAAACAGGGTACTATTGATGGAGTTGTCTTTCTTAACATCGGTGAGATGTACTCTGCAATCTCTGAGTTTTTTATTGTGAAGGCTGGCCTTCTTTGCGCGATCTCTAGCGAGTTTTCTAATCCCTGAAAGTTCCTTGCGCTCACGTTCTGCCTGAAGTATTTTTCGCTGTAATAATTCTGCAGTTTCAGGGTTTTTATGCAAATAATTATCGAGTTCTCTTCCGATAAAATCATTGATATAGGAGCGCACTGTTGGCATTCCACCTCCCATATCGGTAGAACCCAGCTTGGTCTTTGTTTGAGACTCAAATACTGGCTCCATTACCTTAATGGAGATAGCGGATATAATTGATTTTCGAATATCTGCTGAATCGTAATTTTTACCGTAAAAATCCTTAACTGTTTTTGCAACAGCCTCTCTAAATGCAGATTGATGAGTCCCCCCCTGAGTAGTGTGTTGTCCATTGACAAAGGAGTGGTACTCTTCACTGTACTGAGTCTTTGAATGAGTAAGTGCCACTTCGATATCTTCACCCCTTAGATGAATAATCGGATAAAGCATATCCTCAATAGAATTATTGTCTTCAATTAAATCCTTGAGACCGTTCTCTGAGATGTATTTTTCACCGTTAAAAACAATGGTCAATCCAGGGTTGAGATAGACGTAGTTCTTAATCATCTTAACGATGTATTCAGAACGGTATTTGTAATTCTTAAAAATACTGTGATCGGGAACAAAAGAAACTTTGGTCCCTTTTCTTCTACTGCTTTCTTCAGGACCCTCTTCACTGATCAAGTTACCCTTTTCAAAACTCGCTGTTTTGAGCTGGTTGTCTCGAGCAGATTCAACGACGAAGAGTTCTGATAAGGCATTGACAGCCTTGGTACCAACCCCGTTTAATCCCACAGACTTTTTAAAAGCTCTGGAATCGTACTTCCCTCCAGTATTCATCTTAGATACTACATCGACTACTTTTCCAAGGGGAATTCCTCTACCGTAGTCACGTACAGAAACCTGAGTGTCCTTGATCGTAATTTCGATGGTCTTACCAGCACCCATCACAAATTCATCGATACAGTTATCGATAACCTCCTTTAAGAGAATATAAATACCATCGTCAGCTGAAGTACCGTCTCCGAGTTTTCCAATATACATTCCAGGACGCATTCGGATGTGTTCCTTCCAATCCAGTGAGCGAATATTATCTTCAGTATAGGTAGTGTTTGAAGCCATAGTCATTGTTACTAAGAGGCACTAATATAACAAGTCTACCTATAAGATAAAACAGCAGTCAATTAAAGTAATTAACAAGTTATCCAATGCGTTCAGACACCTAAAAAAAGAAAAAGCCAGTCAAAAAACTGGCTTTGTATCTAAGGCTGAGCACTATAGCTTAAACATTAAATCTAAAATGCATTACATCCCCGTCTTTTACGATATATTCCTTACCCTCTATTCTCATTTTTCCAGCTTCTTTTACCTTGGCTTCTGAACCGTATTGAACAAAATCACTATAGGCAATTACCTCTGCTCTAATAAATCCTTTTTCGAAGTCGGTGTGAATCACTCCGGCAGCTTGTGGTGCTGTAGCACCTACTGGAATGGTCCATGCTCTTACTTCTTTTTCACCAGCTGTAAAATAGGTTTCTAAATTGAGAAGAGAATAAGCACCTCTAATCAGTTTTGCAGATCCAGGCTCAGAAAGACCTAAATCTTCTAAAAACATTTGTCGTTCTTCAAAGGAATCCAACTCGTTGATGTCTGCCTCAGTCCCTACCGCTAAAAAGATAACCTCAGCATCTTCGTCTGCGACAGCAGCCTGTACCTTCTGCACATAATCATTTCCATCTACAGCAGATGCTTCGTCCACATTACACACATACATCACTGGTTTATCAGTGATGAATTGCAAAGGTTTTACAAATTCAATACGTTCCTCCTCTGTTAAATCAATAGCGCGTACCGACCTTCCCTGCTCCAAGCCTTCTTTTATTTTTACCAGAGTTGCCTCTTCCTTTTGAGCCTCCTTATTTCCGGTCTTAGCAGCTCTTTTAATCTTGTCTAGTTTCTTGTCAAGCGTTTCTAAATCCTTGAGTTGAAGTTCTATGTCGATTGTCTCTTTATCGCGAATAGGATCGACACTCCCGTCTACGTGAACGATATTATCGTCTTCAAAGCAACGCAATACATGGAGAATTGCATCTGTTTCACGAATATTTCCCAAGAATTGATTTCCTAGACCTTCACCTTTACTCGCTCCTTTAACTAGCCCAGCAATATCAACAATTTCAACCGTTGCAGGCAGAACGCGCTGTGGATTGACTAATTCTTCTAATTTGCTCAATCGCGGATCAGGAACATTAACAACTCCTAAATTGGGTTCAATAGTACAAAATGGAAAGTTAGCACTCTGTGCCTTTGCATTGGACAAACAATTGAACAATGTCGATTTTCCAACATTTGGTAATCCTACAATACCTGCTTTCATAATTTATAAATATACCTATGCCTCTCTGTGCATAAATTGTTGTTTTTCAGTTAATTCCTGCTCTGTTTCTTCTCGATCTTCATCGGGAACACAGCAATCTACAGGACATACAGCCGCACATTGTGGTTCATCGTGAAATCCAATACACTCCGTACATTTATCAGGAACAATAAAATAGTATTCATCACTGATGGGCTCTTGCTCCACCGCTGCATCTACAGCCGTTCCATTTGGAAGTACAACCGATCCACTGAGAGTGGTTCCCTCACTGTAAGACCACTCTTCTGAAGCCTCGTAAATAGCATTATTTGGACACTCAGGTTCACAAGCTCCACAGTTAATGCATTCATCTGTAATAATTATAGCCATAATCTAATTCTATTCCTTACTTTTGTGCGACAAAGTTAAACCAAAACTGCGCTTTCACAAGTAATATGATGAAGGAAAATAAAAGAATTCAAGCTGTATTAAAACTGGGAACTTATTTGAGGGATCAATTTGAATCTACGGATGCTCATTCAAGAGATGAAGCCCTTGTACAAGTAATCAAAAGAGCTGAAGATTCCAACAGTTGGTTTACCTCTGATCAGGTAGAACACGCTTTAGAATCATGGGGAACGCTTTTGGATCAAGAGCAACTAGCTTTTTGGTTAGGCAATTATACCTTAGCTGTTGACACCCCTAAAAAGATATTGCTAATTCTAGCTGGAAATATTCCACTTGTTGGATTTCACGATCTGTTGGTTTGCTATATTTCTGGTCACCATACTATTGTAAAACTATCTTCTTCAGATGCACATTTGCTGCCTTTTATAGTTCACAAACTCAACGAATTTAATCCAGAGGATCAAGACGCTATTGAATTTACTGACCAACTCGTCAAGGATTACGATGCTGTCATCGCAACTGGTAGTGACAATACGGCTCGCTATTTTGAACACTATTTCTCTACCAAACCAAATATCATTAGAAAAAACAGAAATTCTATAGCAGTGATTAGTGGTAGTGAAAGCCCAAAAGAACTGGAGGCTTTGGGAGAAGATATTTTTAGGTATTTTGGATTGGGCTGTCGCTCCGTATCTAAGATTTACGTCCCCAGAGGATACGACTTCGATCTTTTGTTCAAAGCGGTATTTCCCTATAGTGAATTGATCAACTTTGAAAAATACTCCAACAATTACGACTATAATAAAGCTGTTTATTTAATGAGTGAATTTAAGATTCTCGACAATGGGTTTCTTATTGTAAAGGAAGATCATTCCCTTAGCTCTCCTATTGGAAGTCTCTTTTATGAGTTCTACGACTCTAAGGAAGAACTCCTCAAAGAATTAAACGCTAGAACTGAAGAAATTCAATGTGTAGTTGCAAAGGACTTTTCAGCTTCTGAGGTTGACTTTGGTCAAACTCAAAAGCCTGGCCTTAGTGATTACGCAGACAATATTGATACTTTAAAATTTGTTTTATCGCTATAACGACAACTCATGAAAAAACACAACTTTAGCGCAGGACCTTGTGTACTTCCTGCAGAAGTATTAAAAAAAGCTTCTGAAGCGGTCCTAAACTTTAATGATTTAAACCTGTCCCTAATTGAAATATCACACCGTTCTAAGGACTTTGTAGCGGTTATGGACAAGGCACAGCACTTAGCCTTATCCTTGTTAGGTTTAGAAAACAAAGGCTATAAAGCGCTGTTCTTACAAGGAGGTGCGAGTCTTGAATTCTTAATGGTAGCCTATAACCTTTTAGAAAATAAGGCAGGCTATATCGATACCGGTACTTGGAGTTCCAAGGCGATAAAGGAGGCTAAAAGTTTTGGAGAAATTAGTGTCTTAGCAAGCTCCAAAGAGAACGGATACAAAAACATTCCAACATCAATTGAAATTCCAACGGATTTAGACTATCTGCACTTAACTTCGAACAACACCATCTACGGTACACAGTTTCAGAGTTTCCCTGAAACTTCAGTACCATTGGTATGTGATATGAGTTCTGACATCTTTTCAAGAGTCTTGGATTTCGAAAAGTTCGATTTAATCTATGCCGGTGCTCAAAAGAATATGGGGCCAGCTGGAACCACTCTTGTGATTGTCAAGGAAGACTTATTAGGAAAGGTATCGAGATCAATTCCTTCTATGTTAGATTACCGCGTTCATATCGACAAGGAAAGCATGTTTAATACACCCTCGGTTTTTGCGGTATACACCTCAATGCTTACCTTAGAGTGGCTCAGTGATTTAGGAGGTATTGCTGCCATCGAAAAGATCAATGATCAAAAAGCCGCATTACTCTATAGTGAATTAGATCAAAACCCATTATTTATCCCTTATGCTGATACGGATTCAAGGTCTAAGATGAATGTGACATTCAGCCTTGCAAACGATCAGTTGAGCGATCGATTCAACACTATGTGGAAGCAAGCAGGAATCAATGGTTTAAACGGACACCGATCTGTAGGAGGTTATAGAGCTTCTATTTACAACGCTTTAAGTCTTGAAAGCGTTCAAGTATTAGTAAAGGTTATGAAAGAATTAGAAAAACAAGCTTAACTATGAATATTTTAATCAATGATGGATTGTCACAAGATGCGATAGCGCATCTTGAAAACAATCATTTTAAAGTATTTCAAACAGCAGTAGCTCAAAGTCAATTAGTCCAATATCTCAACGATAATGAGATTCATATCCTAGTGGTGCGTTCAGCGACCAAAGTGGATGCTACAATCCTTAAAGAGGCGAAGTATTTAAAAGCTGTGGCTCGTGCTGGAGTAGGATTAGACAATATTGATTTAGACGCTGCAGAAACTCATAATATTAAAATCATCAATACTCCTAAAGCTTCTGCCAAGGCAGTCGCCGAACTTGCAATTGCTCATTTACTCACAGGGGTAAGACATCTTCAAGATGCGAATAGGTCCATGCCTTTAGAGGGAGAATCTCGTTTTAAAGAACTTAAAAAAAGTTATTCATCGGCTCGAGAACTCGGAGGTAAAACACTGGGTATTATTGGATTTGGAGCTATAGGACAAGAAACTGCAAAAAAGGCTATCGGCTTAGGAATGAGAGTCTTATTTCACGATCCTGCACTTACCAAAGCAAGTCTTAAAATAGATTTTTACGATGGACAACAGATGGAGTTCAACCTTCTAAATGTATCCATGAAGCACTTATTAGAACAATCGGATTATATTTCATTACACATCCCTTCTCAACAAGACTACCTCTTAGGGGAAAAGGAATTTGGTCAAATGAAAAAAGGGGCAGGAATTATCAATACTGCACGAGGAAATGCAGTTGATGAGGTTGCACTTATCAATGCACTTAATACGGATCAACTATCCTTTGCAGGGCTGGATGTGTTTGAATCGGAACCCACTCCTGAATTAGCCCTGTTGATGCACCCGCAAATTTCACTGAGTCCTCATATTGGAGGAAGCACCAAAGAAGCTCAAAAGAGAATTGGTATGGACTTAGCTGAACAATTAATCACCAACTTTAAATCATAAGCACTGAATTCATTATGGCATTTGAAAAACTAAAAAAACGCTGGGGTATTGAATCCAACTTTTCACTAATCATCATCTTTATTGTATTTTCTATAACGGGAAGTGCAGCTGTATGGCTTGCTAAACCCACTCTAGTAGCGGTAGGACTACAAGCAGATACATTTCCAGACGCTTGGTATGGAATCTTAGCCTATAGAGTCCTTAGAATTTTACTTATCTTTCCATTATATCAAGTATTACTAGTGGTTTTTGGAACCTTATTTGGGCAGTTTCAGTTCTTTTGGAATTTTGAAAAGAAGATGTTGAAACGCATCGGTTTTAAACGATTTTTTAATGATTAAGGCAACTAATATAAGTAAGAGCTACGGCGAACTCTCCATACTCAATGCAATTGATATTGAAGTACAAAAGGGAGAAATCATCGCTATTGTCGGCGCCTCTGGTGCTGGTAAAACGACCCTCTTACAATTAATAGGCAGTCTTGACAATCCTTCAAACCCCAAAGAGTGTAGCATTGAAATTAGTGGCTGTGATATCACTAAACTCTCTTCTAAAGAAATCGCTGAATTTAGAAATAAACACATAGGATTTATCTTTCAATTTCACCAATTACTACCGGAATTTACAGCACTTGAGAATATCTGTATTCCTGCTTTTATTGCTGGAGAATCAAAAGAGGAGTCCATTAAACGAGCAACGGAATTACTCGATTTTTTAGGACTTGCTGATCGAGCTCAACACAAGCCCAATCAATTATCTGGGGGTGAACAACAGCGAATTGCAGTAGCAAGAGCACTGATGAATCAACCCGATGTCATTTTAGCAGACGAACCCAGTGGAAATTTAGACTCTGAATCAGCTAAAAAATTACACGATCTCTTTTTTAAGCTCAGAGAGAAATTCAATCAGACCTTTATTATTGTAACTCATAATAAAGAATTAGCAGCCATGGCTGATCGAACCCTTCATATGAAAGATGGAAATTTGATTAACTGATGGAATTTAGTCAGCTAAAAGAATTTATGGATGAAAAGGCCTTGCAGTACGAACATCCTGACTTTATAGAAACAGATCCCGTTCAAATACCCCATTTATACCAATTAAAAGAAGATATTGAAATTGCTGGCTTTCTAGCGGCTATCATCGCCTGGGGAAATCGCAAGAGTATCGTAAAAAATGCGAACTCAATGATGGAGCGCATGGGAAATAACCCTTATGATTTTATTATGAGTGCAAGGGAAGATCAGTTAGAATCCCTAGATGGTTTTGTTCACAGAACCTTTAATGCAACTGATTTTAAGTGTTTTGTACTCAACCTGAGGAATATCTATGAACACCATCATGGCCTAGAATCTCAGTTTAACAAAGAAGGAAGTATTCAGGATCAGATTTCAGACTTTAAATCACTTTTCTTTTCTGAGCATTTTCTACAGCGATCGACCAAACATCTGGCAGATCCCAAAAAAGGCTCTGCAGCAAAGCGCATCAATATGTTTTTGCGTTGGATGGTGCGTCCCAACACCAAAGGCGTTGATTTAGGGATATGGAAGTCTATTCCCACTTCTAAACTCTCCTGTCCTTTAGATGTTCACACTGGAAACGTCTCTAGAAAATTGGGATTAGTCACAAGAAAACAAAACGATCACAAAACGCTTTTAGAACTCGACCACTCACTTAGATTAATGGATCCGAAGGACCCTGTTAAATACGACTATGCCTTATTTGGTTTGGGAGTCTTTGAGAAGTTTTAATTTCAGTATTCAAAATTGTCTATTTTTTTCTACATTTAGGAACACAAAAAATCCTCAAAAATGAAAAAAAGCAGTTTTCTAAGTCTTATCGCCATGCTCTTTGTGAGTTTTGGTCTTTTTGCTCAAAGTAGAACCTTAGCCGTAGACACTATTGTTACTACCCATCACAAATTAAATGCTGTTAATGGTGCATTTACCTATACCGCTCAAACAGGAACACAGCCCGTTTGGGATGAAAATGCTAAGGCAGTAGCTAGTTTGCACTATACCTATTACACTAGAGATGGAATTAGAAATAGAGATAACCGCCCCCTACTTATTTCATTTAACGGAGGACCTGGATCAGGATCTGTATGGATGCACTTAGCCTATACTGGCCCTAGAGTACTCAATATTGACGATGAGGGTTATCCAGTACAACCTTATGGTTTTAAAGAAAATCCTTATTCGGTTTTAGAAGTAGCTGATATTGTCTATGTGAACCCTGTCAATACAGGTTATTCGAGAACAATCCCTGCTTCGGGAAAGGAAATCGACCGCTCCCGTTTCTTTGGAGTCAATGCTGATATCAAATACCTGGCAGAATGGATCAACACCTTTGTCAGTCGCAACAACAGATGGGCTTCTCCTAAATACCTTATCGGTGAATCTTACGGAACTACTCGTGTATCAGGACTCTCCTACGAGCTTCAAAACAATCAGTGGATGTATCTCAATGGAGTGATCCTTGTTTCGCCGACTGATTTAGGAATCAAGCGTGATGGTCCTGTTTCAATCGCAAACAGACTCCCCTACTTTGCTGCAGCTGCATGGTATCAAAAAACCCTACCTTCAGACTTACAGTCTAAAACACTAGAAGAAGTCTTAGAAGAGGCAGAACACTACAGTATTAATACCTTATTACCTGGATTGATGAGAATTGGTTTTGAGTCCGAGGATCACAAAAGAGCACTTGCAGATAAAATGGCTTATTACACAGGTATCGACGCTGATGAATTTATGAGACACAATCTCGATATGTCTTATAGTTACTTCTGGAAAGAACTCTTAAGAGATAAGGGTAAAACCATCGGTCGTTTAGATTCGAGATATTTAGGTATAGATCGTATGGAAGCAGGATCGAGACCAGACTTTAATTCTGAACTCACTTCTTGGCTACATTCGTTTACACCTGCTATTAACTATTATATGAAGAATGAACTCAACTGGAAAACAGATGTTAAGTACAATATGTTTGGCCCTGTTCACCCTTGGGATCGTTCCGGTGATCGCACTGGTGAAAACCTCAGACAGGCCATGGCTATGAATCCTTACCTTCACGTAATGACTCAGTCGGGTTATTTTGACGGAGCGACTACCTACTACAATGCCAAATACAATATGTGGCAAATGGATCCAAGTGGCAAACTAAAAGATCGCCTTTCCTTTAAGGGATATCACTCAGGGCATATGATGTATTTGAGACATGAAGATTTAATCAAAGCAAATCAAGACGTTAAGGATTTTATCAATAAAACAAGAACCAAGGGTAAACCTGCCTTGTATACTCAAGATGACTAAGATTAAATTATTTAGTCTCGCTTTGTTATTAGCTGTATCGGGTACTGCATTTTCTCAGAAACTCGATCAATCCCTTTGGAATTCTGGTATTAATTTTGAAAGATACGCTAAGGCAAATACCGAATTACTTCAAAAAGAAATTGAACCTACTGCTGTATTAATGGGTGATTCCATTACTGATGGATGGATTAATAATCACCCTGAATTCTTTGAAGAGAACAATCTAGTCGATCGGGGAATTAGTGGTGAAACAACTGGACAAATGCTGATGCGTTTTAGAGAGGACGTCATTAACCTCAACCCTAAAGTTGTAGCCATTCTTGCTGGAATCAATGATATTGCTGAAAATACTGGACCCATTGAGATTGAAAAGGTTTTTGGAACTATTATCAGTATGGTAGAACTCGCTCAGATGAACGGTATCAAAGTAGTTATGTGCAAGCTGGTACCTGCCAATCGCTTTCCTTGGAGAGAACGAATCGTTCCAACTGAAAAAGTACGAGTACTCAATCAAATGATTGAAGATTACGCGATGGATCACCAAATCGTATTAGTGGATTATTTTACACCAATGAGCGATAAAGACAGAGGTTTGAGAAGTGATTTAGGCAGTGATGGCGTACATCCAAACACAAAAGGATATAGAATCATGGAGCCTTTATTGCTCGAAGGAATTCACAAAGCTTTAAATGAAAAATAGAATAATTAAAGGGATTTCTACCGTTTTACAATTAGGTTTATTACTTTTGTCTAAATATACACTGATTTTCAATCAAAGTCTATGAATATACTCTTGCATCAAGCAACCTTGGTTCACCCCAATTCAAAGGAACTCCACCTTAAAAAAAGAGATATTTTAATTAAAAATGGACGTATTGAGAAAATCGCTTCTAAACTAGAGCTCCCCAATAACACTAAAAAAATTGCACTTAAAAACCTACACGTATCTGTGGGATGGTTCGATGCGTCTGTCAGTTTTGGAGAACCTGGATTTGAAGAACGAGAAACCCTTGAAAATGGTGTTCGTACTGCTGCATTATCTGGCTTTACGGATATCTTACTCAATACCAATACATATCCAATCCCTGATAAGAGTACCTCAATAGGATTTTTGAAAAACCTCTCTAAGGTGTACGATACTATTAATGTTCACCTCTTAGGAGCATTGACAATTGGATCTAAAGGAGAAGCTCTTGCAGATCTTTACGATATGTTTGAAAAGGGAGCCTTGGCATTTAGCGATTACAAAAAACCAATTACCAACGCCAACCTACTCAAGATTGCACTTCAGTACGCTCAGAGTTTTAACGGATTGACCTACAGTTATCCTCAAAACAAAGAGGTAGCGCATAAGGGAGTAGCTCATGAGGGTATTCAATCCACACTCTTAGGACTAAAAGGAATTCCTTCCCTCTCGGAACACTTACAGATCCAAAGGGATTTACATCTATTAGAATACGCAGGTGGTAAGCTGCACATTCCTACAATTTCAGCAAAAGAAAGCGTAAAGCTCATCGCTGAAGCAAAAAAGAAAGGTCTCGATGTGAGTTGTAGTGTCGCACTACACAATCTTTGGGGCTCAGATGCACTCTTAAACGACTTTGACGCCAATTTCAATCTAAGACCACCCCTTCGATCTCAGGAAGATCAAAAAGCGCTACAAAAAGGACTTATTGACGGAACTATTGATTTAGTGGTCAGCGATCACAATCCTATAGATATTGAACTCAAAAATGTTGAATTCGATAATGCAAGCCCTGGATCGATTGGACTAGAAGCCTCCTTCGGAGTACTCAATAGTATCTTTGGCTTAGAAAAGGCTATAGAGCTCTTAACAAAGGGAAGATCCCTCTACAATATTCCAACACCCTCTTTAGAGGAAGGTGCCCAGGCTACATTAAGCCTCTTTAATCCAAAAGAGGAATACGAGTTTAGTAATTCAGATATACTGAGTTCTTCCCACAACTGTATGTACTTAGGAAATCAATTAAAAGGAAAGTCATACGGAACCATCATTAACAACAGAATCACCTTAAATGAGTAATCAGAATATCAAAGGGCAAAGTGCTGCTATGGTATCTTACTTGACCATCGTAGGAGCCTTAATTGCAATGAGTATGAACAGCCAAGAAAAAAACTCCTTTGCCAGTTTTCATATTCGTCAAGCATTTGGCGTTCACTTACTCTATATCATAACCGTCTTGACCCTTAAAGATTTACTAGATGGACTCTCTTATGGAGTGATTTTATTGATCTACCTCTTCTTATGGGGTCATGGATTTTGGAACGCTATACAAGGCAAAATGAAATTAACTCCTTTTATTGGAACTTATTTCCAGAAGTGGTTTAGCTTTATCAATTGAGATGAATTCACCCTTAGAATACTTAGTTAAAGAACCTCAAACAATAGGTGAAAACCACCCTGCACTCATCCTATTACACGGTTATGGCAGTGATGAAAACGACCTGTTTTCATTCAATAGAGAATTGCCAGATAAGGCCTATATCTTTTCGCTTAAAGCACCAATAGCACTACCCGATTTTGGAAATGCTTGGTACGCTATTTACTTTGGAGAAGATCAGTCTAAATGGTCTGATGACGATCAGGCGATTAAAGCGGTGGAACTGATTAAACAAAGCCTTGAAGCACTCATTGAAAAGTACCCTATCAATCCTCAAAATATTAGTTTAATAGGCTTTAGTCAAGGTACCATCATGAGTTACGCCCTGATGAGCAGGTATCCTTCTATGGTCAAAAACATCGTTGGACTCAGTGGTTATATCAATGAGGGAATCTGTGATTTTAGTAAGGATAAATCCCACTACAAACACCTAGAGGTCTTTTCATCCCATGGAAGCGACGATCAAATTATACCCGTAAGTTGGGCTAGAAGAATCACAAATCTCTTAGAAAATGAGCAAATAGCTTCTACCTATAAAGAATATCCTATGGGTCATGGAATTTGCCCAGAAAACTTCTTTGATTTTAGAGATTGGCTCAAAGAGCGTATTTAATCTACTTTTTGCAATTGCTTTAAGGAATCCAATTCTTTGGTGAGCTGTTCAATTTCAGCTCTGTATTTTGCCATTCTATTATCAGCAGATTCTACGTAGTTTTTAGTACTCACAAATTGGTAAAGTGCTATAAAAAATAGAAATATAATAATGTAAATCAGTAATCGTTGTTTCATTAAATTGTAACTTTTAAGTTGTCGTATGCTAAGTTAATTCCATCGGGAAGCTGATCGTCTACCAGCTTGTGAAACCCTAGCATATGACTAATATGTGTAAAATAGGTTTGCTTAGCTCCTATTCTTTGAGCGAGTTCAACCGCGTCCTCAAGATTTAAATGAGAGTGATGCGCCTCAATTCTCAAAGCGTTTAAAACTAATAGTTCAACTCCTTCCAGTTTCTTTAACTCCTCCTCAGTGATATACTTTACATCGGTAAAATATGCCAGATTGTCGATTCTAAAACCCAAAACATCGATTCGGTTGTGATTGGCTACTATAGGAGTAACCCATTTATCGCCAATTTTAAAGGGTTGATCCTTAGAGAGTTCATTAATTGAAACCCCAGGGGCTCCAGGATACTTATTATCCGAAACAAAGATATAATCAAAACGGCGTTTTAGAGATTCAACTGTTTGTGCAGAAGCATAGACCTGTATCGATCCCTGTCTAAAGTAAAAAGGACGTATATCGTCGATCCCTGCGGTGTGATCAGCGTGTTCGTGAGTAAATAAAATACCGTCTATTTTAGCAACCTCATGACGAAGCATCTGCGCTCTAAAGTCAGGACCACAATCGACAATATAGCGGTAATCACCCCATGAAATCATGGCTGAGGTTCTCAGTCGATTGTCTTTTATATCACTACTGTGGCAAACAGGATGATCACTTCCTATGATTGGAATTCCCTGTGAAGTACCGGTACCTAAAAATGTAAGCTCCAAGAATTGTAATTTTTTATCAAATTTATGACTTTATTAGGGACTGCTCTTTTAAACTTTTATATTTTTGTAGTAAATAAAACTTTTTATATGGCATCTGTTACAAATTTAGAGACAGAATTTGATAATACACCCTCTTCAAAAGCTAAATCACTACGTATTAATTTAGACCAGAAAATCTACGGAACCTTCTCTGAAATTGGGGCGGGTCAAGAAACGGCTCGTTATTTCTTTAGAGCTGGTGGAGCCTCTGGAACGATTGCTAAGGCGATGAGTGCCTATGACAAAGAATTCTCCGATGCGATCTACGGAAGTGAAGACGATGGTCGTTATGTGACTCAGTCTCGATTAAAGAAGATGTTGACTCACGAGATGAACTTAATGCAAGAACGTCTTACTGAGAAAAATGACAAACTCTTCTTCTCCTATGCCAATACAGTTGCTACAATTGATTTTGCTAAAAAGTTTAAAGGTCACGGTTGGGTAGGAATTAAGTTTCAGTTAGAGCCCGATCAAAAAGAATACAACGAAATAATACTCCATATACGATTTAAGCAAAACGAAGCTCGACTTCAACAAGAAACCTTAGGGATTCTTGGAGTTAACTTAATCTACGGAGCCTTTTACACCTATGACAAGCCTAAAAGCATGTTGAGATACCTCTACGATCACTTGGATCAAGATGTACTCGAGATTGATATGGTCAATTTCTCTGGACCAGCTTTTAGCAATGTAGACAATCGATTGATGAGTTTACAACTAGTTCGCAACGGCATGACCGATGCGGTGATGTTTGGTCCTGATGGTACCAATGTACTCCCAGCCGCTGTGCTCTACAAAAAGAACATCCTGGCTATCAGAGGACGCTTTAGACCAGTTACCTGTGTCAATCAAGACATGCTCACCAAATCATTGGAGATTTTTAGGCATGAGAATTCAGTAAACATTGAAAAGACCATGGTCGTATTTGAGATTACCTTATCCAATTTAAGAGTATCAGGAGAAATTGACGAACAAGACTTCTTAGACAGAGCTGATTTACTCTGTCACCTAGGACATAATGTAATCATATCTAACTTCCAGGAGTACTACAAATTAGTAGAGTACTTCCACAGCTTTACCAAAGAGCGTATAGGGCTTACAATGGGAGTTAACAACTTGGAGGCTATCTTCGACGAAAAGTACTACAGACACCTCAGTGGAGGTATTCTAGAGGCCTTTGGGAAACTGTTCTTTAAAAATCTCAAGGTATACCTCTATCCTATGAGAAGTGAAAAGACAGGAGAAATCATCACTTCCAATACCTTAAAGGTACATCCGAGAATGAAAGAACTCTACAAATTCTTCAAATACAACGGTAAGGTGATGGATATTATCGATTACGATCACGATATCTTAGGAATCTTATCGGGTCATGTACACGAAATGATTACCAATGGTGATTCAGATTGGGAAAAGATGGTGCCTCCTGGAATTGCAGAAATCATCAAAGAGAAACACCTCTTTACCGATAAGGAAAAACGAACAAAAAATCTTCAAATAAACTAGGCTTCCTCTAGTATTTGAGCGGCGTGATCCTTGGTTTTAACCTTGTCGATTCGCTTGATAATTTCAGCGTTTTCAACGATAAAGGTCATTCTGTGAATCCCGTCGTATTCACGACCCATAAATTTCTTAGGTCCCCATACCCCAAATAAATCGATGAGCTGTTTGTCTTCATCTGCAATAAGTGGAAATGGAAATTCGTGTTTGTCCTTAAAGTTTTGTTGGCGTTTAGCAGAATCTGCACTAACTCCAATTATAGCATATCCCTTGTCTAGTAAGAGTTGATAATTGTCTCTCAGATTACAAGCTTCCATAGTACAACCGGGTGTAGATGCTTTTGGATAGAAAAAAACAATTAATTTTTTTCCTTTAAAATCACTGAGTTGCACACTATTGCCTTGCTCGTCGAGGACTTTGAAATCAGGAAGACGATCTCCTACTTTTAGAGTTTTCATAAGAATCTTATATTTAACTATAAAAGTACAAAAATGACCAAAGCTGAAAAAGTAAAATTTGCAATAGATACGCTAGAAAAGATCTACCCAGAAGTTCCAATCCCATTGGATCACAAGGATCCTTATACCCTGCTTATTGCAGTCTTACTGTCAGCACAGTCGACAGATGTAAGGGTGAATCAAATCACTCCGCTGCTCTTTGCAAAAGCAGACAACCCATACGATATGATTAAACTTAGCGTTGATCAAATCAGAGAGATTATCAAACCCGTAGGACTCTCTCCTATGAAATCAAAAGGAATTTACGGACTCTCAAAAATTTTAGTAGAACAATACGATGGAGTCGTTCCTAAAGAACTCGAACTCTTAGAGCAGTTTCCAGGAGTAGGTCATAAAACGGCCTCTGTGGTGGTTTCTCAAGCCTTTAATATACCAGCCTTCCCTGTGGATACTCATATTCATAGACTTATGTATCGATGGGGGTTTTCCAATGGAAAAAATGTAGTTCAAACTGAAAAAGATGCCAAACGACTCTTTCCAAAAGAACTCTGGAATAAATTACACCTGCAAATTATTTGGTATGGAAGAGAATATTCTCCAGCAAGAGGCTGGGATTTAGAAAAGGATCTAATTACAAAAACCATTGGAAGGGCTTCGGTAATAAAAGAGCAGTTAAAGAAGTCTAGTTCAAAATAAACTCCAAATGTTGATCTCCACTAGGCACTGTATAATAGGCCTTGGAAAACATACTGATAAAGAGTAGGCTGTCTATTCTGTAGAACTGGAGACTGTCTTGTGTCTCTATTTTGTTAATGGTTGAGCTGTTCATCAACCTTATAACGCTAAAAATTGAATTATATTGTATCAGTAACTCAAAACCAAGTTTTTAGCTTCAATTTCCTTGCGAATATTCTGTAGGGCATAGCGCATTCTACCGAGTGCTGTATTGATACTAACCCCAGTATTTTCTGAAATTTCTTTAAAACTCATGTCTTTATACATACGCATTTCTACGACCTCCTTTTGATCCTTTGGAAGTCTAGTGACCAATTCTTGTACCTCTAATTCAATTTGGCTTTTAACAAGACGCTCTTCCATATGTAAGCTCTCATCTGAGATTACAGAAAAGATATCAAAATCTGAAGAGTTGGAAAGGGTTGGAATTTTATTTTGTTTTCTAAAATAATCGACGATTAAATTATGAGCAATTCTCATTACCCATGGCAAGAACTTTCCTTCTTCGTTATAAGTTCCTTTTCGAAGTGATTTAATTACTTTGATATAGGTGTCCTGAAAAATATCTTCAGTTACATCTCGGTCTTTCACCTTAGAAAATATAAACCCCTTGACACGTGTCTGATGATTTACTATAAGTTTGTGAAGTGCATTTTCCTCTCCGTTGAGATAACGCCTTACTAAATGAGCATCTAGTTCTGTTGAGTTCATAAGTTACTTTATATACAACACTTGAGTCAATAAACAATTGATTCTGTGATGGTTAAACATTAAGATTTAAAAGTAACTTATGCTATAGG